>NZ_WHNW01000010.1 GCF_009362845.1 Ostreibacterium oceani
GACCGCACACGGCTTTTTTCGTGGGACAATATCACCTGGCAAGTGCGCGCCGATGGGCAAGAGGAGGATGAAGAAGTTGATTTATCCGACCCTGAGGCCATCATCCCCGCCCACCCAGGCGAGGCGGGGAAACTAACCCTTGCGGGGATTGATAGCGATGGCGATGGTATCCGTGATGATTTAGAGCTAGCGATTTACGAACGATTCCCTGGTGACCCGCTACGCGATTTGCGTTATTCATTGTATCAGCACGCCCAATCCTTCCAAGAAATGTTATTGGCGACTGAGAGCGGTAACGCCGATCGCATAGAAGCAGCGGGGGATCTGCAAAGTCAAACCGGCGGGTGCGCTTTTTTAGCACTCGATGAGACATATGAAGCCGGGTTGATTGATGAGGATACGCGCTGGAATGCAAATGCTTGGCTAGAAACACTGCTGATTAATACATCGGAGCGGGCGGCAATTTATAGCGATTATAACCAGTACTGGAGTGGACGCATGATTCCCGTAGAGTTCCCTAAACACTGCGATTATTCAAATCACGAACTGATTGGCCTATAGGAGGACGCTATAATGATTAAGCAAATCAAACCGTATGCAGTTAAAGGCCTTCTTTTCATTGCGCTACTGATATTATAGCCTCTACAATAGACTCTTTAAAAGACGATATAATCACTGTTGTTGCTGCTGGAAATGCGAATAATGATTTGCTTTTAAATAATCTTCAAGGGGCGTATGTGCCTACGTGTGAAAGTTTGTCGGCTATATGCGTAGCGGGTACTGATGACGATGATAAAAAAGCTACAGACTCTAATTATGGAGATTTAGTGGGTATATCGGCGCCCTTTGAGGTCGATGTGGATTACTATGCGCTCACTAGCAGTACTGATGTAATTACTACTAAAGTACAGGGTACAAGTATTAGTGCGCCGCTTGTTTCTGGTGCAGCATATGCTGTTTGGGATAAATACCCCAACCTAACCGCTAATCAGGTCAAAGAGCGTTTACTTAAATCTGCGGATAATATTGAAGATAAGTTGGATGCCAAATACAAAGGCAAGATGGGCGCAGGTCGTTTGGATGCGTTTGAGGCGGTGTTTAATGGCAGCTTTGAACTAGCCGATGTGAGTGATGCGGGCGCGGCACAGTTGCCGACTTGGGAAGTACAGGGGATGTGTTCTGCCATTAAAAACAGCGGTATTGATTCGGCATACGCGCGGTCTAATGAGGCCTATTACGATGGTGAGTACGTGGCATGGTGTGATACGACACCAACCGACAGTAATGACGCGTTTGGTGTCGTGGCCGATGATAAATACAATATCACATTTATCAAAAAGCCCGTCAAATTACACCCTGAGGTTGAGACGTTGCCGTTATCGTTTGACTATAATTTTGTGAGCGAAGAATACCCACGTTTTATTGGCTCTAAATACGTGGATGAATTTCGTGTGACACTCACCCCCAAAGTAGGTGAGGCTGACGGCACATGTGCACGTAGTATCGATATTGCAGACAAAGCGGATTGTGAATTAATCCGCGTAAACGTCAATGACAGCGAAATGACATTGGTTGATGGCAAAGAAACGATTCAAGCCCGTTCGTTGCTACTTTCACAAGACGTCGGTCACACGGGTTGGCAAACGGCTTGTCTACAGGTGCCTGTGGGAAAGGGTTTCGATGGCACGTTACAGTTTGAGTTAGCGAACTATGGTGACGCTGCGCTGAACTCTGCCATCTACATAGATAATATTCAATTTGCCTGTGATACAGCAGATAACGCCCCAGTCACTGACCATAACAATGAAACGAGCGCCTATGCGCGTGTAACCTCGTCAGGTGCCGTACTACAAATCGAAGGCAGTGATGCCAAGATTGAGATTCCTGCAGGTGCAATTGCTGAGGGCGAGACACATACGTTTGTTATTCGTATTGTGCCTGAGCCCAAAAATTCAAACTATGACGCCGTAGTGGATTCGACATTCAAAACAGCGAGCGACCACTTTGAGATTACGACCTCAGCCCCTAGCTTGTTAAAACCGATTCGTGTCACGTTGCCGTATGATTTGGCTGAGCTGCCGATCTCAGACTTTGATGATAAAATTGATTTACGACTTGCGACTGCTTCGATTCAAACAGTAGATGGCCAGCGTCAAACCTTATCACCCTTTGCTGCGGTGGAAAAAAGTGATGCAACGAGTGTTGATGACACAGCGCTTACCTATAGCTTTTTAATTGATGAGCTTAATGAGTTGGATTATTTTGTAATAGGGTACGAAGTAAATGATGTCGAAATTGATTTGGTCACAACAATACGTAATCAAACTTATGTGTCTACAAAAAATGGTGACGTCTATGCAAGTACGGCAACAGGCAAGTTTACGCTAGTTCGAAATTTTGGTGGGCAGCAGTTAAAACATTTAGCTGTAGGCGCCAATTCTCAACATAGCATGTTGATTGATGGTTCGGGCGTAATTTATGGTAAAGGTAGAAACAATAGTGGTCAATTAGGCGCAAATTCTGATGCGTTTAGCGAGCCAAGCTATTTGCCTACTCATGATAGACAATACTATAAACCAGCTAGAAATTGTTATCATCTAGGGGCAGGGGATGCACCTGCTACATGGAAATATGTTGCAACAGGCTCCCTTGGTACGCTGGCAATAGATGATAACGATGAAGTTTATATATGGGGCAGTGGACAACGACACCGATTAGGAACGACCTCAACGCATACAATAATTAAATGCCCATTAAAATCTGTGGATATGCAAGGGTTAGGGTTGCAGGCTATGAGCATGGAACACTCGCATGGCGCGGGGATCAGCGCGACAGGCCAAGTCTATACGTGGGGGAGTAATTCGTTTGGTGCGTTAGGTAGAGACTCCTCTTCGCGCGCGCCTGAGCTAGTCAATATTCCAGCTAATACGGGAGATACCATTGCTGACGTGCAAACAGGCTGGGATTTGACGGTTGCGCTTCAGCCTGATGGTAGTATTTGGGCGTGGGGCTCTGATCACAGTGGTGTGTTAGGGAATGGCGAAGGGAGAGCGGATAAAAACCTGCCGACTAAAGTAGAATTTCCGCTAAATGATATGGGTACAGTTGAGCCCGATGATGACGTAGAAAGAAAATTCATCAAAATTTCTGTAGGCAGAGCGCATGTCCTCGCCCTAGAAGATAACGGACAAGTTTGGGCATGGGGTGATAGCAGTAGCGGCCAAGCTGGTGGCAGTGTTGGCAGTGTTATTTCGTCACCGCAAAGGCTTGCTTGGTCGGATGGGACGAATATCAATACAGCCTCTGCTATTTATGCGGGTAGCGATTTTAGTTTGATTTATATAGGGAATCAACTGTATGGTATTGGCTCAAATCTTAGGGGCCAGCTAGGTGGTGCGGCGCATACTGGTGTCGCCTTCCCCAGTGGAACAATAACGATTGGAAGCAATTAGCACTCACCTGTAGATGCTTGCCTTACGCCTGTAAGGTTTAACTGGCGGCTGGTGACGTTTAGCGTCATTGGTTGCCAGTTTTTTATTTTGTTTATCTCGGTAGACTGACTAGCACTGACTTCAGCATTTAAATTATCTTTATTTTTACACCGAATTTGTCTGTATAGGTGGGTTTGGATGCCGTGTTGTTTTGTTAAAGTGGCTTGGAGTGGCTTGGAGTGGCTTGGGGGGTGGCTGATTGAGGGTTGATTAGTCCAGTGGTTTATCGCAGTAAGCGTTTTAGTCAGCCGTTTTAGTCAGCCGTTTTAGTCAGCTACTTTAGGCTTTGATGGGTAAATGCACAATGACTTTAAAGCCATTATCGTTTTCAAAAGACAGTCGTCCTCGGTGCGCGTCAATGATAGCCTTGACCATAGCAAGCCCCAATCCACTACCGTTTTCTGTTTTACGGTGGCTTTCTAGGCGGAAAAAGCGTTGGGTGATTTTGCTGATTTCACTGTCAGGCACACCGTTGCCACTGTCGTGAATGACGAGTTCGGCAACGCTGTTATTGGCGATAGCGGTCAGGGAGATATTGATGTGTCCTGATTCTGGTGCGTATTTTACGGCATTGGTGAATATATTGATAATGGCCTGTGAAATTAATGTCTTATCGCCTGATAATATGATGTTTTTAGCGAGGTCTAGGGCGATGCTTTGTTCCTTTTCTTCGGCGAGGACTTCGTAAAAATCGACCACTTCGTGGACTAATGCGGATAAGTCAAAAGGTGTTTTGCGTTTTTCGACCGCGCCAGATTCTACTTGTGATATGCGCAGTAGTGAAGCAAAGGTATTGAGTAGATTGTCGGTTTCGACTAGGGCTTGTTCGGCTTCTTCTTTGATATCCCCGTCGCTTTTGCGTGCGATAGTCTCTATACTCGCTCTCAGTCGGGTGAGTGGGGTGCGTAAATCGTGGGCGACATTGTTAGACACTTGGCGCATACCTGCCATAAGGTCATCAATTTGGTCGAGCATGTTGTTGAGATTACGGGCTAAATCTTCGATATCATCGTTGTATTGCGTGGTGGGAATACGCAATGTTAAATCGCCCGCCATAATGGCTTTACTCACTCGTGAAATACGGTCAATGCGTTTTATAGAGCGAAAGGAAATAATCAACCCACCGACGATGCCAATAATCAGCAAACTCAATAAAGCCGTTGATAACGCATCTAAAATGTCTTTTTGGCGTTTGGTGGCATCGTAACTATTTTTACCAATAAAGAGTTTAGTATTATCAGGGAGGGTGACGGTTTTGCCGAGAATTTTGCCTTTGCTATCGAGATTATCGGCTGCAATGACTTTGCTTGCAGGAATATCGACAAAATTAATGGGCTCATCGGATTCGGGGATTTGGCTGATATTCCCCGCTACTTTACGCCCACCTTGCTCGATAAAAAAAGCATAGCGTTCAGGCTCTATACCCAGTTGCATACTTTGATAACTGCCGATATACCGCGTGATTTCAGCATTGACCTCCTTTTCTATGCTGCTTTGGATATTTTTTTCAATCGCGCGATAAGCCACTGCGAGCATCGTCATCGAGGCAATAATAAACAGTACCGTATATAACGCGCTTAAGCGAAATATATTGTTTTTAATAAGACGTTTAAATAGCTTAGGATGATGAGTGGACAAGCAGTGACCTTTATCTAAATGTGATCTGATTAAGGCAGTGATTAGCTGTCTATTTTAAGCATATAACCAGCACCGCGAACAGTAACGATAGGTTGGGTATCGATATGTGCATCGAGTTTTTTACGTAAGCGTGAAATATGGACGTCAATGATATTGGTTTGTGGGTCAAAGTTATACTCCCATACATTTTCGAGTAGCATGCTACGCGTGATGACTTGGTTGGGTTTTTTCATAAAATATTCGAGCAAGGTGTATTCGCGTTGCAATAAGTCAACGGGTTGATCGTTGACTTTGACAGTGCGCGATAACAAATTGATTTCTATTGGCCCATTTTTGATGAGTGTTTTGCCGAATTCGGTTTGGCTGCGTTTGGATAGGACCTCGATACGTGCCAGCAATTCAGAAAAGGCAAATGGCTTGATTAAATAATCGTCGCCACCCGCTTTGAGGCCTTTGACGCGTTCGTCCACATCACCGAGTGCGGATAAAATCAGTGTCGGTGTTTTGTTGTCTGAGGCGCGCATGGTTTGGATGATTTTTAGGCCTTCGACCTCAGGTAGCATACGGTCGATAATCATCACGTCATACTTTTCTGTCATGGCGAGAAATAACCCATCTTTGCCGTTGTCCGCGTGATCCACCGTGTGTCCAGATTCTTTCAGCCCTTTGATGACGTAGTTGGCAACGCCCATGTCATCTTCGATTAATAATATTTTCATTGCTTGACCCTTTAAATTGTTTTTAAAATAGTTAACTAAGGTCAATTATAGGTGACTTTCATTAATTAAAGATGGGCTTATTGTGAATTATTTTTAATAAAAATACCAATAATTAATGTTCTGACGCGGTTGTTATTGGCGATAGTCCTTGAGGAAATCGGTCAGTCTGTCCATGGCATCATGGAGGACAGGCACGCTAGGTAAAAAAACCAAACGAAAGTGATCGGGCAAATGCCAATTAAATGCCGTGCCTTGGACCAGCAGGAGTTTTTGTTGGGTGACTAGGTCTAGCATGAGCTGCTCATCGTTTTGAATATTAAAACGCTGGGTATCTAATTGTGCAAATAGATAAATTGCCCCCCGCGGTTTGGTGCAGGTGATGCCCGGAATCTGATTGAGGCGTTCATAAGCAACATTGCGCTGTTCGTGTAATCGATTGCCAGGCGCGGTTAATTGGTAAATGCTGTGGTCATGATTAAGGGCTTCGGCAATGACAAATTGCGCTTGCATATTCGCGCATAAACGCATGGATGCAAGCATATTTAGCCCTACGATATAATCGGTCGCACGTGCTTTGTCACCGCTAATCGTAAGCCAGCCTGCACGAAATCCTGCGAGGCGGTATGACTTGGATAGCCCATTAAATGTAATGACGGTCAGGTCATCCTGCAAGCTCGCGATTGAGAGATGCGTGGCGCCATCGTAGAGGATTTTGTCGTAAATTTCATCCGCAAAAATAATCAAATTGTGCTTTCTAGCCAGTTCGGTGATAGCGACTAACGTGTCTTTGTCGTACACACTACCTGTGGGGTTGTTGGGGTTAATGACTAAAATCCCTTTGGTTTTTTTGCTGATTTTACTTTCGATATCGGCTAGATTAGGTCGCCAATCGTTGTGCTCGTCACACAAATAATGCCGTGCAAGACCACCAGCGAGGTGGGTGGCGGCAGTCCATAGCGGATAATCAGGCATAGGGATGAGCATTTCGTCGCCATCGTCAAGTAGTGCTTGCATCGCCATCACGATGAGTTCAGACACCCCATTGCCGATAATAATGTCGTCAACAGACGTGTTTTTAAAGCCATGGTTCATATTGTGCGCATGAATGGCTTGCCTTGCGGCGAATAAGCCTTTGGATTCACCATAGCCTTGCGCTGCGTCTAGCTGGTCAATCAATGCTTGCTTAAGACGTGTTTCGGCATAAAGGCCAAACGGCGCTGGATTGCCAATATTGAGTTTGAGAATATCGTGTCCTGCGGCGATTAGCGTATTGGCTTTTTCTAAAACAGGGCCGCGAATGTCGTAACAAACATGGCGTAGTTTACGCGACTTATCAATGTTTTTTTTGGGCTGTATCATGCGGTTTACCATGCGTTTTCTATGCGTTTTCTATGCGTCTTGGGTGGTGAGTAGTGTTTCTATGCCTTGATTGGCGAGACTATCTGCCATTTCGTTGCCAGGGTGGCCTGCATGGCCTTTGACCCAGTGCCATTCAATTTGGTGTCTTTTGGTTGCGGCATCTAATTGCTGCCAAAGGTCTTGGTTGGCGATGGGCTTTTTGCTGGCAGATTTCCAGCCATTGTTGCGCCAGACGTGAATCCATTCGGTGATGCCTTTTTTGACGTAAGTAGAGTCCGTCCAAAGCGCCACATTGCAAGGGCGTTTGAGGCATTGTAATGCTTCGATAGCCGCCATGAGCTCCATGCGGTTGTTGGTGGTGTTGTGTTCACCGCCGCATAACGCCTTTTCGTGTCCGCCATAGCATAACAAGGCACCCCACCCACCAATGCCGGGGTTGCCTCGGCATGCGCCATCGGTGTATATGGTGACGGTAGCCATAGTGGTCATGGTGTTAACTGAGCCCCTGGTGGTTTTTGTGTGTCGCTGACGTGTCGCGTGGTGTGTCGCGTTGTGTGTCTTTAGGTGTCGCTAATATCTGTCCTAACTGACACGTCTCGTTGTCGGATTTGCACCAGGTTAACTGACGATTTTTTCGGATTAATATGATGGTTGACCCTAAATTGAACCGACCGATTTCAGCCCCTTTTTCGCTTACGTGTTGACTGCCAGCAAGCTCCATTGGAGTGGCGTTACCATTTGGCGTAATTTCGCCATGATAAACGGTTTCAATGGAACCGACGTTAACGGCACCAACTAACACCATGATAAAGTCATCGTCAGAATTGTCATTGCAAGCGAACTCTAAAATAACGCGCTCATTTTTGGCAAACAGCCCCTGAATATGCTTAAGCAGACTTACCGACACGCTATTTAACGCCCCTGGCACATAGCGCGCACGTTTTAGGTTTGCTTGATAGGGTATATGGATTCGATGGTAATTATGCGGTGCCAGATAGATTGTCGTCGCTTGTCCATTTTCATAACCTTGGCAGTAATCGGATGTCAATAAATCAGTTAAGGCGTAGTGGTGTCCTTTTATCTGAAAGATATTGCCTTCTTGAATGTCGCCAATATGTGCAATTTGTCCATCAACCGGGCATATCCAATCGGTTTCATTACCATAAATTGGGCGCGCATTCGGCGCTAATTCACGGGTAAAAAAATCGAGTAAACTGTCATATTCGGCGATGCGTTGACGCGCCGCATCGTGTAAACTAGCGCCAGTAATTCGCATGTAAAACCGAATTAGCAATGATTTAATCTGCGGCTGGCGAATTCGCGCGCTACGATACATTAGTGCAGAGAGTAGTTTTTTCGGTAAAATACGATGAATAGTTGGGTGCATATGGGTTTTGTTTGTTTTGTTGTCTTTAAGTTCACCCTAAGTGTGCCCTAAGTTTGCCCTCAGTGCGCCCTAAGCGACTAATCTAACAGGAATCGTCGGGTTGTCCTTGGTGAAAAGTAAGCGACGTTTGGCGCGGTTTGGCGCGCTTTGGCACGCTTTGGCACGCTTTGGCACAGGCTACAAGCCTCGTATTGTAACAATGTTTAACCAATTTAAATAGTGAAAAATGAGTGAAAAATGAGTCAAAATGCAATTAAATAATCAGGATGCATATTGGATGGATATCGCCATAAAAATGGCCGAAAAAGCGCAAAATGCGGGTGAAGTTCCTGTTGGTGCGGTGTTGGTTAGCGCGGATAACGAATGTATTAGCGTCGCGGCCAATGGCTGTATCGGGCTACACGATCCGACCGCCCATGCCGAGGTCTTGGCGCTACGCCAAGCGGGTCAGAAACTCGGTAATTATCGGCTGCCAGGTACGACCTTGTATGTGACATTAGAGCCGTGTCCGATGTGCACAGGCGCGTTGGTTCACGCACGGGTTGCGCGGCTTGTTTTTGCGGCAAAGGACTTGCGCACAGGGGCGTGTGGTAGCGTATTTGAATTGCACCAACATCCATCGTTAAACCACAAAATAGAAGCCGTTTTTGCCGAAAATAGCGCCTACATTGCGATGTTGAAAGCATTTTTTAAAGCCAGACGCTAGGGCTTGCTGTTACAATAGGGCGATATTTTGAAAAAAAAGAATCAACCCATGCGAAAAAAAGAAAAACAATACGATGAAGACGGGCTCGTTATCCGAGAAAACAAAAGCGAGACAAAGCGCGAACGTGAAATCATCAAAACCTTTGTAGAAAGTATGCTAACGATAGCGGATGCCAAGTACGATGGGCTGCCCATTGATGCCCAGTTGCGTGCTGCATTGATTGAAGCCAAGCGTCTCAAGGGTAATGCCTATCGCCGCCATTTATCTTTTGTGACGCGCCTGGTGGTCGCCCAAGGCGCGGATGAAATCCAGCAAGCATTCGATAAAATCAATCACCCGTATCGCAATGATGCGACCAAAATCCACCGCATTACGCATTACCAAACGCGGTTGCTGGCGGATGATAAGGCCGCCATTGATGAAATATTGACGTTGTTTAAAGCGGTCGATGTTCAATATCTACGCCAGCTAGTACGCAATGCGAAAAAAGAAAAGCAGCAACAGGCAGAACGCCTCCAGTCTGAAACGCTAGTGCAGCCTGAAGTCCATGATGCGCACCCAACGTCACACCCAGCGTCACACCCAGCGTCGCACCCAGCGTCGCACCCAATGGCACAGCCTAAGCGCCCGCCACCAACGCGCAGCGAAAAACTACTCTATCAATACTTATTCAAACTCGAATTACAATAAAGCACAACACGATTTGCCCAAATAGGAGACAGCGCTAATGCCAGAACCGATGCCAGAGCCGATGCCAGAGCCGATAACCACGTCAATGCCAGCGTTGCAGACGATTTATGATTGGGTTCGTTATGCCACCAGTCGCTTTGCCGACCCAGAAAACACCCCGCCACTGGTATTTGGCCAAGGCTGTGATAATGCCTTTGACGAAGCGCATGCATTGGTACTTGGGTTGTTGAATTTGCCTTTTGACTTGGGTGTGTCTTATTTTCAGGCACAGTTGACACGCGCTGAGTGCGAAAAAATCGCCACCGCGATTGAGGCGCGAATAGACGCCAAAATGCCCGTGCCGTATTTAACCAATCGAACGCTATTTATGGGGTTGCCATTTTATGTCGATGAACGTGTACTGATTCCGCGTTCACCGATTGCTGAGTTGATTGCGGGCGATTTTGCACCGTATATTGATGCCCCAGAGGATTTGCGCCATATATTGGATTTGTGTTGTGGGTCGGGGTGTATTGGCATTGCGTGTGCCAGCCAATTTCCGCAGGCGATAGTAACGGTAGCCGATATTTCAGCGCCCGCTTTGGCAGTGGCTGAGAAAAATATCGCCATGCATCAGCTAGCGCATCAAGTGCTACCGCAGTTGTCAGATGGATTTGACGCGCTCCCCAAAGGTCAATACGATTTGATTATCGCCAATCCGCCTTATGTGGATAGCGAAACCATGGCGAATTTGCCTGATGAGTTTCTGCATGAGCCTGCATTTGCACTGGGTTCTGGCGAGGACGGGTTGGATTTGACACGGCGAATCTTACAAACAGCCGCCGATTATCTGACGCCAAATGGCTGTTTGATTGTTGAGGTGGGTGCCTCTTGGCCATTATTGGAGGCGGCTTATCCCGATGTGGTTTTTCAGTGGCATGAGTTTATGCAGGGCGGCGAAGGTGTGTTTGTGATGACAGCAGATGAGTTAATGGCTTACCGTCCGATGTTTTGTCAGTAGTTTACCGTTCAAAAAATGTTAAAAAAATAGAAATTTATGACCGTTAATATACAGCCTTTGGTCGATTTGATTGCGCGGTTACGCCACCCTGAGACGGGTTGCGAGTGGGATTTGGCGCAGACGGCGAATAGTTTGCTGCCAATGACGCAGGATGAGCTTTACGAGCTATTCGACGCGATTCAATCCAATGAGCCGACCCATGTTTGTGAAGAGCTGGGGGACGTGTTGTTTCACTTGGCATTTTACGCGCGGATTGCCGAAGAGCAAGGTACGTTTAATCTGCAATCGGTTATTGATGCGGTGGTCGATAAAATGGTGCGCCGCCACCCGCATATTTTTGCCGGCAAAGTCTATGCCAATCGAGAAGAGCAAAAAGCCGATTGGCATCGTATCAAGGCAAAGGAAAAAGCCAGCGAAGTTAGCCCATATCCACAGCTATCTGCCATAACAGACGAGGACTTTTTGAGTAAGTCTATCATCGGCAAAGCATCGTTTGAGCAAAGCTTGCAGGCACAGGCATTGCTTGCAACGCTAGGGTTTGATTGGTCTACGGCAAGTCCTGTGGTTGAGAAGATTCGAGAAGAATGCGATGAGCTTGAGGAGGTGCTTGATGAGATGCTTGAAAATAGCCACGATGATACGAATAAGGAAAAAACGTTGACAAAAATGACCGAAGAATACGGCGATTTATTATTTGCGGTGGTGAATCTGGGGCGCAAGCTGTCTATTTCTCCAGATGCTGCTCTTCGCCAAGCGAATCATAAGTTTTTAGCGCGTAGCCAAGCCATGCTCGCAATGAGCGATGGGGCTGATGCATTTGCTGCGCTGTCGTTATCTGAAAAAGAAGCCTTGTGGCAACGTGTAAAGCAGGGCGAGATGCAAGGCGAAAAAGATGAAATACAGGGCGAAAATCAGGGCAGGGTATCTGAGTGAAAAAAATCAACTGGCCGAGGGTTTGGCAACAACGGCGAGGGCTTAATTACCTGTTGTTGCCGCTTGCTTGGCTTTATGCATTAATCAATACCATCCATCGTGGATTGTATGGCTGCAGATGGCGGTCGCGGTATCAATCGCCTAGACCTGTGGTGGTTGTGGGGAATATCCATGCAGGCGGTGCAGGCAAAACACCGCTGGTGATTGGCTTGGGGCGATTGTTGAAGGATAATCAAATCCAAGTCGCCGTCATTAGTCGAGGCTACGGTGGCGATTATCGCCGACAGTGTGCGGCGCATTTGGTGCAGACAACAGACGAAGCAACATGGGTAGGCGACGAGGCGTGGCTTATTCATCATCGGTTACAATGCCCCGTGATTGTGGGGCAGACGCGCCAAGCCGCAATCGAACTGGCGCTTAAAAAACACCCTGAAATACAGGTTTTTTTAAGCGATGACGGGCTGCAACACTATCGACTACTGCCTGATTTAACTGTCTGCGTCATTCCCTATCCTGACGGGCTAGGGAATGGGTGGCGTTTACCAGCTGGGCCGCTGCGCGAAGCGCCTAGCCGATTAAAATCAATGGATTTTGTCGTCAGCAATGGCGGCGCCTCCGAGCGCTATCACTACCAGTTGGCAGAAAATGGCTGGATGCACCTGACCACAGGACAGCGCAAGTATCCCGACGAATTTAGCGCCAATGCCGAGCAAAATTTAGCCATCGCAGGTATCGCCAATCCACAGAAGTTTTTTGACCGTGTAACAGCACAAGGCATTATGGCAAAGACACAATCGCTACCTGATCACGTGGATTACCGCCACATTACGCTGCCGGCGGATAAGACGCTGTTGATGACTGAAAAAGATTGGGTAAAATTACGCCCCGCGCCTTATCCTGATGCTTGGTTTTTGTCTGTTTCTGCGGTATTGTCTGAGGCGTTGGCGGCTGATTTTCTGCGTGCTGTGCAGGCGTTAATGCCAAAAGCCGCCGAGAATTTCGCGAAAAACACCCCAGTTATGGATAGTAAAGACGAAGCTAACCAAACAAACCAAACAAACCACGACACTAACTAATGATTAAATAATCACTAAATAGGTTAACGATGACATTTACCGTAATAATCCCCGCGAGATTGCAGTCCACGCGACTCCCTGAAAAGCTGTTACAGCCCATAGGCGATGATATTTTATTGGCGCATACCTATCGCGCAGCTCAAAAAAGCCAAGCAAAACGCATTGTGATTGCCGCCGATGACGAGCGCATTCTCAGGGCAGCTGTTGCCTGTGGTGCCGAGGCCATATTGACGGACAAAAACCACACATCAGGTACGGACCGCTTGGCTGAGTGCGTTCAGCGGTTGTCGCTAAAGCCCGATGAAATTATTGTGAATTTACAGGGTGATGAACCATTTATGCTCGCCGATTACATTAATCTGTGTGCGGCAACCTTGTTGCACCACACCGAGGCCGTAGTAGCGACTTTGGCGGTCACGCTCGCCCCGTCAATGACTGCATCAATGCTAGCCGACCCCAATGCGGTCAAAGTGGTTTGTAATCAACGCCGTGAAGCGATGTATTTTTCACGCGCGGCCATTCCGTTTGCACGAGAGGGCGCTCCATTTGCACGAGAGGCGGAATTGCCTACTGACTCAGCGAATCTAGCGGCGTGCTATTTGCACCATTTGGGCATTTATGCTTATCGTGCTTCGTTCCTTGAGCAGTATCAATCGTTACCTGAAAGCCCATTGGAGCAAATTGAAAAACTCGAGCAACTTCGGGTGTTGTGGCATGGATACCGCATTGCGGTTGCCTGTGTCGACAAAGCGCCACCAAAAGGTATTGATACACAAGCAGATTTGGATAATGCGCGGCGGTATTGGGCGGCACTCGGTCAAACGTAGGTAACGCGTTAATGCGTGCTAAATTAATGTGCGGTTATCCGATAACGGGCTAATAGGCTAATAGGGCATTACGCTGCGTATCGACTAATCAGCGCCCAATCTCAAGGTCATCGACAATGCCGCATAAATCGGGTGAAGTATGACTTAAACGTGACTTAAACACGATTTAAACTAGATTTAAACTAGATTTATGGGCTGGGCTTTACTATAATCATGGTCATTTGATTTTATCTTAGTTGGAGACACTATGCCTAGCAAAATGCAGCTTGCAAACGCCATTCGCTTTTTAAGTATCGATGCAGTCAATCGCGCTAATTCAGGCCATCCTGGTGCGCCGATGGGAATGGCAGATATGGCAGTTGCCTTGTGGCAAGACCATTTGCGACATAATCCACAAAATCCTGATTGGGTTAATCGAGATCGGTTTGTTTTATCTAACGGGCATGCTTCGATGATGCAGTATGCCGTGTTGCATCTAACGGGTTATGATGTCACGATTGATGACATTAAACAATTTCGCCAACTCCACAGCAAAACCCCCGGTCACCCTGAAAATTTTGAAACGCCTGGCGTTGAGACGACGACAGGGCCGCTAGGGCAGGGGCTTGCGATGGCGGTCGGTATGGCGCTATCGGAAAAAATGCTCGCGGCACAATTTAACCAGCCGGCGTATCCGATTGTCGATCATCATACCTACGTGTTTTTAGGTGACGGCTGTTTGATGGAAGGCGTGTCGCATGAGGTCTGTGCGTTGGCAGGTACATACCGATTAAATAAGCTGATTGCGCTTTATGATGACAATGGTATTTCAATTGATGGCCCCGTTGCGCCGTGGTTTTCGGAAGATGTGCCGAAACGCTTTGAAGCTTATGGCTGGCAGGTGATTCGTGATATTGATGGGCACGATGCAGAGGCCGTATCGGCCGCCATTGCACAGGCCAAAAAAGCAGACAAACCCACCTTGATTTGCTGTAAAACTCAAATCGGTTATGGCTCACCCAAGGCGGGGTCTGAATCCGCGCATGGCTCACCGTTAGGCGAAGACAATCGTGATGTGACGGCCAAGGCATTGGATTGGCCACATAAGCCATTTGTTGTGCCTGATGCGATTTATGCGGCGTGGAACGCGCACGCATTTGGTGAAAGCGCAGAGCAAGCTTGGCAAGATTTATTTGCCCGCTATGCCCAAGCATACCCAGCCCTTGCAAGTGAGTTTTCGCGACGAATGGCAGGGGCATTGCCTACAGAATTTGCAGAAAAGACAGAGGAATTCATTGCCGCGTTGCAGGCAGAAAGCACCGATGTTGCCACGCGTAAAGCCAGCGAAATGGCGCTGGATTTCTTTGCGGGTTTATTGCCCGAAATGGTGGGTGGTTCAGCAGATTTGACTGGCTCAAATAATACCAAGCATCAACACAGTACACTGTTTTCAGATGAAAATCCTGCGGGAAATTATTTTTCCTATGGCGTGCGTGAATTTGGCATGGCGGCGATACTAAATGGCATGGCCAATCATGGTGGGGTAATCCCCTATGCGGGGACGTTTTTGGTATTTTCCGATTATGCAAGAAATGCGATGCGCTTGTCGGCACTGATGAAGCATCGTGTTATTTATGTAATGACGCATGATTCCATCGGTTTGGGTGAGGACGGCCCAACGCATCAGCCAGTGGAGCATTTGGCGTCATTGCGTGTGATGCCAAATATGCACGTTTGGCGACCTTGTGATGCCGTCGAGACGGCAGTTGCTTGGCAGTGTGCGTTAGAAAATCAGCATGGCCCTGCAACGCTAGCCTTGTCGCGTCAGGGGTTGCCCAAAATCGCGCGTGATGAAATGCAGTTAGCGAATATCGACAAAGGCGGGTATGTGATTCGTCAGGGCTCAGATTTAACGTTAGTGGCGACTGGCTCAGAAGTGGGATTGGCGATGCAAACAGCTGCCCAGTTAGCTACAAAAGGCATTGCGGCACAGGTCGTGTCTATGCCATGTTACGAACGCTATCGACTGCAAGACAAACCCTACCAAGACGCCACTATCATGGCAGATAAACCGCGTATCGTGATTGAAGCGGGCGCGACGCTGATGTGGGAAGGCTTGGTCGCGGGTAATGGGTTTGTAATTGGTATTGATTCGTATGGTGCTTCTGCGCCTGCGAAAGATTTATTTGCCTATTTTGGCTTTGATGCCGATATGATTAGCGCGCAAATCGAAACATTTTTAAGCTGATAACAAAGTATAAACAATCTAGAAATAACCGTGGGTTAACGAGGTGAAACAATGGCAATAAAAGTAGCAATTAATGGGTTTGGTCGTATTGGATCGAATGTCGTCAGAGCAATCTATGAATACGGGCTGCAAGATGAAATACAAGTCGTGGCAGCAAACAGCCGAAGCCCTGTCGAATCGATTGCCCACCTAACACGTTACGATAGTGTCCACGGGCGTTTTAATGCCGAGATTACGACGCGTGGTGAAGATACCCTGATTATCAATGGCGATGAAATTCGCTACACACGCCATGCCAACCCTGCGGATTGTGACTGGGGCGCATTGGGTGTGGATGTTGTCATGGAATGTACGGGGATTTTTCGTTCACGCGAGACAGTGCAGCCACATTTTGACGCGGGCGCTAAAAAAGTATTGATTTCAGCTCCAGGTGAAGACGTGGATGCAACGATAGTCTATGGTGTCAATGAAGACGAGCTTAAATCGACCGACCGTGTGGTATCCAATGCCTCGTGTACGACGAATTGCTTGGCGCCTGTTGCGAAAATATTGGATGCAAGCATCGGCATTGAAAAAGGACTGATGACGACAATCCATGCTTATACCTCAGACCAGCGATTGATTGATGCATCGCACAAAGACTTACGGCGTGCACGGTCAGCGGGAATATCAATGATTCCGACCAAGACTGGTGCGGCCAAAGCCGTTGGGCTGGTGTTGCCGTCGTTACAAGGTAAATTTGATGGATTTGCCGTGCGCGTGCCAACACAAAACGTCTCAGTGGTTGATTTGACATTTACCGCGAAAAAAGCCACTTCAGTTGACGAGATTAATGCCTTGCTAAAATCGGCATCAGAAGGCGGCGATAGCTTAGGTAAAGTGTTGGGATACAACACGGAACCATTGGTGTCGATTGACTTTAATCATCGCCCTGAATCATCGATTTTTGATAGTACGCAGACGCGTGTCATTGACGGCAATCTGGTTAAAATCATGACGTGGTATGATAACGAATGGGGCTTTTCGTGTCGCATGATTGATACGGCGATTGCCATGGTGAAAGTATAGCAAGCGCATAGCGAAAACACGGTAAAAGCATCGCACGTATCCGCCGAGCATCGCAAGTATCCACCGATGTGCGGTTGAAACACCCGTTAAGCGCGATTGCGTACTGATGTGGTCTGTGGCGCAGTATACCGCCGTACAGTAGCCTAGACTGCTATCTTAGGCTGCTATCTTAGGCTGTTGTCTTAGGTTACTGGCGGGTACAATGGCATGTAGTGTTAGATGCAGTATTAGATGCAGTATTAGATGCAGTATAGATAAAATTATAGGCAACCCTACCGATGAAAGACTTAAGAGCGTTTATTGAGCAACTCAAATCACGTGGTGAATTGGTAGAAATTGACACACCAATTTCCAGCTACCTAGAAATCACAGAAATCAGCCAACGGACACTCAATAAACAAGGCCCTGCGCTATTATTTACCCAAGTTGACGGTCAGTCTACCCCAGTGCTGACGAATTTATTTGGGACACCTGAGCGCATTGCGATGGCATTAGGCTTGGGCGATGTCAGTGAATTGCGCCAATTGGGGCAGTTACTCGCGAATCTCAAAGAACCCGAACCACCCAAAGGCATTAAAGGGGCGATTGCTATGTGGCCGATGGCAAAGGCGATGATGACGATGCCGACCAAAACCGTTAAAAACGCACCTTGTCAAGCCGTCGTGCTGACAGGTGACGAAGTGGATTTGACCAAGCTGCCAATCCAGCATTGCTGGCCAGAAGATGCCGCGCCATTGATTACGTGGGGCTTGACGGTGACGCATTCGCCACGCAAAGCACGGCTTAACTTAGGAATATATCGCCAGCAATTATTAGGGAAAAATAAGCTCATTATGCGCTGGCTTGCGCACCGTGGTGGCGCATTGGATTATCAGCTATGGTGTCAACAACATCCTGGAGAACCCTTTCCTGTCGCCGTTGCCATTGGTGCAGACCCGATGACAACCTTGGCGGCAGTGACACCCATTCCAAATGGGCTGTCTGAATATGCGTTTGCTGGCTTGCTGCGTCATTCGCGCTCACAGGTGACTACTTGTTTGACCCATGATTTGCTGGTGCCAGCAAGTGCAGAGTGGGTGCTGGAAGGCTATATTTATCCAGACGAAATAGCGCCAGAAGGCCCCTATGGGGATCATACGGGGTATTATAACGAAGTGGATACCTTCCCCGTGTTTACTGTCGAGCGAATCACGCACCGAGAAAATCCCATCTATCACAGTACGCATACAGGCAGGCCGCCCGATGAGCCCGCAATTTTGGGGGTTGCATTAAATGAGATTTTAATCCCGCTCATTCAAAAACAGTTTCCTGAGATTGTGGATTTTTACTTGCCACCTGAGGGCTGTTCTTATCGGATGGCGATTATTAGCATCAAAAAACAATACCCAGGGCATGCCAAAAAAATCATGATGGGCGCGTGGTCGTATTTGCAGCAATTTATGTATACCAAGTTTTTGGTGATTGTTGACCACGATATTGACTGCCGCAATTGGCAAGACGTGATTTGGGCGATTACGACGCGAATGGATCCTGTGCGAGATACCGTGACTATGGAAAATACGCCCATTGATTATTTGGATTTTGCGTCGCCTGTTTCAGGCTTGGGTGGGAAAATGGCGTTAGATGCGACCAATAAAACAGGGGGAGAAACCACGCGCGAGTGGGGTCGTCCGATTGTCATGAATCAAGACGTGTTGGACAAAATTGACGCTATGTGGGATGAATTAGGTATTTGAGGTATTTGACGCGTGTATTTGATGCGTATCAAATAAAAAAAAGAAGGTTGCTCCGCACGTTATGTACCGGCTTTGCTGCTCTTGAACGAGTTTGTTCAAGTGGTTGGCCATCATTTGTGCGGCTTAGGCTTCCAACTAAATGGCTTGCTCACCACCAACACGGGGCCTCCAAGCAATATGCATTAAGGTCAAGAGACTGATGCCTTATTACAAAAACTGCAGAAAACAACCTTAAACTCACTATAGCACAAGTTGCCAGCGAATATCAACGAATATCAACGAATATGCCCTGTGTAACCTTGTGCGATGTCGTCCAGAAGCAGTGGGTATCTAGACTGAAAAAGACGAACCACACCCGCAACTTGTTGAAGCATTAGGATTTCTGACGACAAACTGCGCTCCTTGTAGGTCTTCTTTGTAATCAATTTCAGCGTTGGTCAGGTATTGATAAGAAATGGGGTCGATTAATAAGGTGACGCCCTCGTTGATTGTGTAAGAATCGCCTTCTTCGATTTGTTCGTCAAAGGTAAAGCCGTATTGAAAACCAGAACACCCCCCGCCCGTGATATAGATGCGGAGTTTGAGCTCAGGATTTTGCTCTTCTTCGATCAATTCTCTGACTTTAAGTGCTGCGGATTTAGTGAATATCACGTCTGCTTCGTATGTTTCCACTGTCATGGCTTTGCCTCGGGTAAATTAGATAAACGCTAGTTCAAATTAGTTTAAATTAGTTTAATTTGTTCAATGCTTGCAATGTTTGATTCAAATGCGCATTTGTTGCCGCTTTTGTTGGCGCATTACATTATTAATGCGCGTGTTATTTATGCGGATAATGCCGATAAATGCCCTTAGATATTTAGTCTAAGGTCGCATGAATCAGTTGATTGCTAAGCTACTTGCTAGACTGCTTGTTGTACAGCTGGATAAACGTAGTGCTCACCCAGCTGCTTATCATATCGTTTTTTTTGCTTTTGAGCAATTTAATGCTTGGCATTTTCATTTGTTTTCTGTTAGGATACTCGCCTTATTTTGAGATTTAGTGTGCGGAGAATTTGTAATGAAAACATTCAGTGCCAAGCCAGAAACGGTAAAAAGAGACTGGTATGTTGTTGATGCAGAGGGTAAAACCCTAGGTAGATTAGCAACAGAAATTGCTCGCCGTCTGCGTGGTAAGCATAAGCCAACCTATACCCCTCACGTGGATACAGGTGATTATATTATCGTGATTAATGCCGAAAAAATTCACGTTACGGGTAAAAAGCTTAGCGATAAAATTTATTATCGCCATACAGGCTATATCGGTAACTTGAAATCTGAGACGCTACAAGAGCGACTTGATCGTTACCCAGAGCGTGTTATCGAGACAGCAGTGAAAGGCATGTTGCCTAAAAACCCACTGGGTCGAGCCATGTTCAAAAAAATGAAAGTGTTTGCGGGTAATGAACATCCGCACACAGCCCAACAACCCAAAGCATTAGAAATTTAAAAGGTCAATACATGGAACAATATTACGCAACTGGTCGCCGCAAATCTTCTTCTGCTCGCGTATTTTTACGCAAAGGCAGCGGCAACATTATCGTCAATCAAAAACCACTAGATGAGTATTTTGGTCGTGAGACTTCTCGCATGGTGGTTCGTCAGCCATTAGATGCAGTCAATGGACTGGATTCGTTTGATATTTTCGTGACGGTTTCTGGCGGTGGTAGTACCGGTCAATCTGGTGCTATTCGTCATGGGATTGCTCGCGCTTTGGTCAGTTATGACGAAGTGAATAAATCTACCATGCGTCAAAGCGGATTTTTAACCCGTGATGCGCGTAAGGTTGAGCGTAAAAAAGTGGGATTACGAAAAGCACGTCGTGCCGTTCAGTTCTCAAAACGCTGATACAATATATTTACGTTACGCTACGTTACGTTACGGTTTTCCGTATCTGCAAAAACCCGCTTCGGCGGGTTTTTTTGTGCGCCTAAGATGCGCCTAAGATGCGCCTAAGATGCGCCTAAGATAATAGTGCGCCCAGTAATTTTCCCAGTAATTCGCCCAGTAACGATTATGTCGTTCCAGAATAAATAACTGTACCATAAAGTACGCCATAAAACATGCCATAAAACATGCTATAAGACAATCAAAGATTGCAAGCGGTTGCCGTCAGGCGTATATTATGATGATGACATTTTTTCAATAAATCAGATGACGGGTGATGGTATGATGATAGAAAATTTTGGGGTCATTAATTACACAACGTACTTATTGGGCGTGATTATGATTGTGTTGCTGCCTGGGCCTAATTCGCTTTATGTGCTGGCTTTGTCCGCGCAGCAGGGCGTGCGTAACGGTTGGGCGGCAGCCTGTGGTATTTTTGTGGGCGATGCGATTTTGATGCTCTTGACCGCATTGGGTGCGGTGGCTATTTTGACGGCGTACCCTGCACTTTTCATGACGATTAAAATTATCGGTGCGATTTATTTAGGGTATATTGGGTTGCGGTTAGTCCGCGATGCTTGGATAAATTGGCGACGCCATGAATCCATGTCTGAGGCGGCGATGCAGCCGATTAAAAAAACCAGTCCGCGCAATGCCTTTGCCAAGGCGCTATTGATTAGCCTATTAAATCCCAAAGCCATTTTGTTTTTCTTTTCCTTTTTTGTACAGTTTGTCGACCCGAGCTACCCAAGCCGTTTGTTGCCCTTTTTGGTATTGGCGGTGACCGTGCAGTTTTTTAGTGCGCTTTATCTTGGCGTACTGATTTATTCGGGGGCAAAACTCGCTGACGCATTTCGACGACGCAAAAAAATCAGCAGTGTCTCAAGTGCAGGGGTTGGCGCTGGATTTATGGCGTTTGCTGTTAAACTCGCCCTTGCATCGGCGGGGCAGTAAAATCCATAGGTAAAGTGTAATTTGATTTGATTTGATTTGATTTGATTTGATTTGATTTGATCCTGCTGGTACTGTCAAACGCACGTTGCAAGGATTAACAGGAAATTAATGGTTGTTTAATTAACGAATCGAAATGTTAAATTAATGATAACCGAATTTGGCGAAATTAATTTTCTCTCAGTTTCTTTGGTTTTTTTTTCTATACTTTACATGCGGTTGATAAATCCTTGTTTTTTTTTTTTTTTTGAGTATAATCGTTGGTTTATTTGAGCTGTAAGCAAAGTCATGTTTGTTTCTGCTTAATGGATTTATTGAATTGCTTACTCAAGGAGTCATTATGACTAATGCTACCAAGTGT
The DNA here is from genome assembly GCF_009362845.1 of Ostreibacterium oceani. Taxonomy (NCBI): domain Bacteria; kingdom Pseudomonadati; phylum Pseudomonadota; class Gammaproteobacteria; order Cardiobacteriales; family Ostreibacteriaceae; genus Ostreibacterium; species Ostreibacterium oceani. The sequence continues at coordinate 22,093 of NZ_WHNW01000010.1, forward strand.
CTCGTCAAACTCATTTCCCTTTCTTTATTGCTTTTGCTGAGTCTTTCAGCTAATGCGCAAACGCACTATCAATCAATCATTGATAGTGATAATAATCCTAGTACGGGTTGTTCAATTACGGTGACAGACAATGATGGTGTGTTACAGACATTTGAGGGTGCCGAGTATGCGGTGGTTTCTTCGTCAATAGCTGGCAACCCTGAGCGACTGACTCAGCAATCTGTTTTGGCGTGTAATCAAGGTGCCTTTGATACGTTGCAAACCGATCAAATTGTGCCTAATGCACCCGTTATCAATGGTGAGGTTGAGCAGTTATCTGCGGCAATACCGTTGTCAGGTCAAATTAGAGTTGGCTTTGTTGCATCTCAGCAGTCTGATTTTGCCCAAGGCGATGTGGCATTCGCAGCGCCATTATACCAAGTGTTGCCAGCGCATCATGGTATTACGCCAGATACTGATAAAATTCCAACTTACACGGGCTTGGGTATTGTTTTGTTGGTGTTTGCGGTATTTTTGATGGCAAATCGGCGCTTAAATAAATCCACCAGAAATCTATTGATGGTGTTTTTTGTATTAGGTATCGGGAGTGTTAGTTACATACAGGCAGAAATTCGTTTAGATACATCGCCTAGGCAGTGGGACGGTGTCAACGTATATGTAACGGATACCACGGGCGATAGTGCAGTCATAGAAACAGACATACTGAGTGCTTATTTGATTGCTAACACCAATCGATTTGCTGTAAAAATCGTCGTTGATAGTGAGGATGAAAGTGATGGTGGTAGCGATGATGGTAGCGATGATGGTAGCGATGATGGTAGCGAGAAAACGGGCAATCGTGTATTGACGGTTGATGTGACGGAGCCTGATGCTAATGATCGCGTTACGGTATCTGGAAGTACGGATTTTATTTTGGGGCAGTCAGCGTCTCGAGTTGAGGTAAAGCACGCTGATAATACCCCTATTTCAGCAGATATTGATACGAGCGGTGCTTTTAGTGTATCTATGGTGGCAGCAGTCGGTGATGTGCTTGAAATTTACCCAGTGGTTGATGGTGTGGCAGGAGATGTTGTTAAGATTACGGTACAAGGTAGCAATGACAAAAATATTACCTTGCCACCAGATCCAGAGACAGTGGTTCAACCATTGGACTATACACAATCAATAACGACTTATGATAAAACAAAATTCTTGTATGAAGGCGATGATCCAATCCAAAAGGGTGTCGAACCCGATACAATCTTGCCTGAAAGGTCCAGTCTGTTATGGGGCATGGTTTATGATAGAGATAGGCAGCCGCTTTCGGGCGTTAATGTTGAGATAAAAGACAGGGATCAATATGGTTACACGCTAAGTCGATCTGATGGTCAATGGGATTTAGTTATCAATGGCGGTGAGCGTGTCGTCATAGAGTACAGTAAACAAGGATATCTGCCCGTGCAACGTGTTATCGATACGCACTGGCAAGACAGTCAATCAACTGACGATGTTGTTTTAATCCCACTGGATACTCGTGTGTCCTCAATCGAATTAGATAGTCGGGTTTATCAGTCACACACCAGTTCTGTTACTAGTGATGGAGACGGGTCTCGTCAAGTACTCATGATATTTCCAGGGCAGACAAAAGCGACAATGATCATGCAAGACGGCAGCGAAAAGCCGTTAACTGAAAATATCAATATTCGTGCGACCGAATACACCGTTGGTGAGAGTGGGCGTCTAGCGATGCCAGGTGAGTTACCGCTGGGATCTGCTTATACTTATGCTGCTGAACTAAGTGTTGATCAGGCAATTGAGGCGAATGCGAAAAGTGTACAATTTAACCAAAAAATCCCAATCTACGTGGATAACTTTATTGAGTTTAGTGTTGGTACAGGTGTGCCCATTGGCTACTATGATCGAGAAAAAGCCGCATGGGTGCCGTCTGAAGATGGCGTTGTAGTTAAAGTCCTTGCAATAGAGAATGGTCAAGCAGTCCTTGATGTTGATGGTGATAGTATCGCTGATGGTGAGGATAAGCTATCTAGATTGGCAATCACTGACCAAGAGTTAATGGAACTAGCGAGAGTCCATGGCGCAGGAAAAAGTCTATGGCGTGTCATGGTTGATCACTTTACACCGTGGGATTGGAATTGGCCTAATTATCCGCCTGGTCCTCCAGAATTTGATAGCCCACCCCCACCTGATCTACCGCGACCTCAAGAATGCGACCCTAGGTTGCAAAACTGCGAATTGGTTTGCCCGAACACAAAGACGGGGTGTGTAATTGATATCGAAAAGCAAACACTTGGCGAAAGCATTCCATTAAGAGGATCCGAGCATCAATTAACCTACAATTCCAATATGCACGCGTGGCAAACAGCCCGAGAGCTGATATTTGATTCGGTTATTATCCCAGTAATACCAGGTAAGTCTGAAGATAATCAATTTTTTCCTGAAGATTTGATAAAAGCGTCCGTTGAGATTGTTTTTGGCGGTGAAAAAATAACGAAAGAGTTTAATAATCCAACATTTGGTTTGAATTATGTATTTAGTCCTCAGTCGTTTGATTTGAGCCATTATCGATTAACTTCAAATTGGCAGATTATTGATATAAAAGTAACTTATCACTGGCGAACAACTTTTGTACAAATTCAGACTACAGACGGCAGTATTAGCTCAGATAATTTTTTTGCCTCAAGTTTTGCGCGTTTCCGAGAATTACTCACTGCCTCAGGCGGTTCTGTTTTAGCGAGTGAAACTAGAACCGTTTTACGTAGTAGTAGCTACCAGATATTCCCTACTATTGCATCAACGACAAATCGAGAAGCGATGAGTACAGGTTATCCAGAGAAATGGCGCATCAATTCACATCATTTTTATGACACCGAAAATCAGCAGCTATTTAAAGGCTCGGGACAGGTCTATGGCGGAAGCTCCCTGCTCCAAAGTTACACAGATATTGATGGTTTGCCTCAGGGGATCAACTCCTTTGCGCTAAGTAGCTACGGTAATGAAAGTGTATTTTTGTATGTGAAAAGTGGCGAATTGTATCTTTATAATTTGGCATCAAAAAATACAGAGAAAGTCACTGTGCCTGGTGAGGTTAGCCAGGTCCTATCAATCAATCGAGTTGTCGGGCGACTTGATGTCAGGAATTATCATACTTTTGCAATAACGCATGATGGTAGGCAGATATACCGAGTTTCTGGCAATGTGGCTACTCCTTATGCCGGACATTCACCTATAGATGATGCCGATGGTTTATTGATTGGGGATTTTCGTTTTAAAGAAGTTTCTGACATTAAAATCCATCAGGATGGTTCTTTATTTATTGCAGATAGAGGGGCGCATAGCGTATATCGAGTGTTGCCAGGTGATAATCGTGTGTATCGTGTTGCTGGAACTGGTGTTGCAGGTTATAACGGCTCAGGATTATTTGGGACTAAGTCACAATTGAACTCACCAGGCGGTCTTGCTATTTCAGGCAAAACAGGAGATGTTTATATAGCAGATACAAAAAATGGTTTAGTTAGAAGACTTAAGGATGACGGTCATCTGTATAACCATGCAGGCACTAACTATGTGACAACGAACGATGTTGGTAAAAAGAAAAAAGATCAAATTGCCTTTGCACCAGAAAAAATATTTTACTTAGAAAGTCAGGATACTCTGGGTGATTACGTCGGTACAGTATATACCTTATCAAATCAAGAGGTTTTGAGAGTGGGGGATGATTGGACTTCGAAAATTGCAGAGGATACGGAAAATCAAGTATTATTCAGAGACTCGAATCGTAAAAATTATTTCCTTAAGGACGGCAGAGCGCATGTGTATGGGCGGACATTGAGTCGATTTACAAATAAGAATATAGTTATTCCTGATGCGGGTGGTCTAATCGTTTATGAATTTAATCCTCGAGGTCGGCACTTAAAAACGTACGATACAGTAACTGGAGATGTGATATATGAGTTTTCATATGATGACCAAGGCTTATTGATCGGCATTAAAGATGTCGACGGGTTGATTACTAAGGTTGTGCGGAATCAAAAAGGAGAAATTAATGAAATCATCTCACCTTATAATCATGTTAATACCTTGTCATTGGATTTGAATAATAATTTAGTTGAAGTGGTTAGCCCAGGAGGCGTCACTTATGAGATGAAATATGGCAAGCCGGGTGAGCTCGTAGAGTTCATTAATCCTCTAGGCTTGAGTGACCGATTTATTTATAACAGTGATGGGAGACTAATACAAAATATACAGGCTCATGGAGGAGGCGATACGCTTGAAGGTAGCCGGACAGAAACGACTTCAGTGGTTAAATTAAAGACTGCTGAAGGTAGAGAAACCTATTATCAGCGTGATTATAGTGAACTCACAGATAAATCAAAAATTGTACAAACTGTCACTTATGCTAATAATGAAGCAGTAAAAAAAGATATGGTTCAGCAGGGGCCAAATTTTAGGGTAGTTTCTCGCTATGAAGATGGTTTTGAATTGAGTGAAAAATATGCAAGCCTCAATGGGTTTACAGGCTTTAGTAAATTGGCACATTCTCTTCGGATTCATCAAGGAGATAGTTCTATGTCGCTTTATAAGCTATCTTTTGACTATATGTATAATGAAAAAGACAATCGAATAGGGGGGTTTGAGGAATTTACTATTATAAAAGGTCCTAGCATAGATTATCTCTGGAATTATCAATTCATCAACCGTTATGGTACTCGAAAGTGGGTCAGTAAATCCAATGCTAATCGTGAAACCACTACAGTGGTCGGCAAATTACAGCGTCCGCTGTCATATGAAATACCGGGTATCTATCCTCATCAATTTGCGTATGATGAGTTTGGTCGAGTAATCGAGACTTCGCAAGTCGGCAATATTAATACGAGACGCACCCGTTATGATTATTACGATTCAGGGAATGCCAATGGTTCCCTTAAATCAGTAACGAATACTTATGGACATACAACAAACTATGAATATGATGACAAAGGTTATCTAACTAAAACAATTTTGCCCGATGGCAGAGAAATTGGTTATCAGTTTAATGCGATTGGTCAGTTAATTGGTTTAAGACCGCCAGGGAGAGGAAATCATGAATTTGCATTCAACTACGCTGAAGACTTAAGTCGTTACAACCCTCCTATTGTTTCAGAAGGTGAGACAGTGACGGTATATAACTATAATCTAGACAGGGAATTAGTGCGCGTAGATTTGCCTAACGATCAATCAGTTGAGCTAACTCGAGATAGTTTGGGGCGAGTGACGGCAGTAAATAGTGAGGCAATGAAGGTTGACTATGACTATGCTCCTGGGTTTAAATTGGCCAGCAAGCAGACAAATCACGGTGAAGGAATTCACTATCAGTGGCATCTAGGTCTTGTTGTTGAAGAAATGATAACGGGGTTTATTGATGCAACTGTTGGAACGGGCTATAACGATAGAGTGTATGGAGTAGTCGATACAATTTCTGTTCAGGATAATAAAATAGATTTTAACTACGATAAGGATTTGTTGGTGCAAAATATTATATCCGAAGGTCTTGACTTCAAAATAGAAAGATCTGATAAAAATACACTGCTTAATCGTGCTATGCTGAATGCAGAAAGCAATGTATTTGAAACATCCTACGAATATGATGGATTTGGGCAGATAGCAAATGTCGATAACAAGATGACTCTGACAGAAAGTGCCGATAAGGAAATTGCATTTAAATTTAGCCCTGAAGTACCAGAGCTTGTCGGACTAAGCTTTAATGTCAGGGGTTCAGCTAAGGGTATTGATCGATTGTTTATTAATGATGAGAAAGTAGGTTTTTATGGAGAAGATAAAGAAATAATGCAGTTTGGTGGCATTAACCCGAGTCGTGATCGATTTAGTGTTGATTTAGAAGAGGGTCTGACTGAAATTAATGTAAAAGCAATGGTTGATGGAAAGGAATATACTGAAACTTATCCTGTCCGTGCGGCACTTGGTAGCATACTCTTGAATAGAGGTGTTACAACTAAGGTTTTAGGGGTAGCTGCCCAAAACACCAGTAATTTAGACTGGCATTTGGCCAATGATAGTAATAGACCAAGAGGCAAATCATTTTATGCGATAGAGGCAAATACGGGGAAAAGCTACGATACCCTTGATTTGTTTCTTCTTGATGGTACGAATTCTGACTACGGAAATTGGCGTCAAACGACAGCTATGTATGATCAGGGCTTTTGGTCTTTTGCTGATAATGCAATGAGTGTTGGCATCCAATTCGGTAGGCCGGAGCAGATTAGCCATGGGGCGAGAGCGAAATATACTGCGCCTGACGGCTCTAGTAAAAATTATATAGGCAACCCATATTTCGATACTAATGAGCCATTTATGGGGGGTACAGTGGATACAATTATTGCCAGTGGAATGAGTACAGATAATACCTTACTGCTAGTTCGACAAGAAAAAGGAGATCGTTTAGCCAAGCTACAAAAAATAGAAAATGGTACACTTTTGAGTGAAGAATCTTTTGAGACGATTGATGAAAATGCGGTGTACTTAACTGTAACGGGGGTTGCAGAAAATGATCATGGCATTTGGGTTGCCTGTTATCAACGAATTCTTGGGGTTCGCATTCCTTGTTTGATGAAATATGAATCAGGGAATCTAGTTCATGTCGATGCCTTTAAAGAAAAGGCGGTGTGGTTATCAGAAAATTCTGTTTCGTTGAACAAAGAAATGCTTTGGCGGTATGATGTTAGGGGTATTTCAATCTTTAGTCCCGAAGGGCTTCCTGATGTTGATTACTATGCAGGTGAATACGTTGAAGCAACAATAGCGGTGACAGAGAATACGGTTTGTTATGCGGGTTGGTGTTATAATTTGAGTGATACGAATTCACTGCCTACCTTGTATGGTGTTTCTATTAAAAATCTACCTGATTATTGTTTGAATTTGTTGGGATATACAGAATATAGTGAGGCGAATCATCTCACATTTCAAAAGTACCAAGGTAACCTGTGGTGGTTTGCTACAGCTCACTCTGGGGACACTGAAAAAGGATGTCCAATTGTAACCAAGAAGCCAGACTATTTAGATAGTTGGGAAGAAACTTTAGTGAAATATGATGATAGCGAGGTTCCGCGGTATTATATTAATAACAACAGCACAAAACACCTATTTAATCACAATTACAGAAAACTACGGAGTGAACATACATCGGAAGGTGCGTTTAGGCGTTTTGAGTTTGTCGTGACAGAAGAAAGCGAAGTGGGTCAAGAAGAAGAACAAAAAACAATCAATCTCAGTGCGTTTGACTACACCTACGACGAGGGTGGTCGCATCACAAATATCACCGAGACAGAGCCCAATAAAACGATTGAGCGCGAGTATGCTTATAACAGTGTAGGGAAGTTGGTGAGTGCGACAGTCGATGGCGTTGAGACGACATGGGGTTACGATGCCAACGGTAATCGTACGCATGAAAATGGTGTTGAGGTAGCGACCTATGATGCCCAAGACCGTTTGACGGCTTATAAAGGCAATACGTATGCCTATAATGCGCTGGGTCAGCTGACGGCCAAAACTGCCCCGACAGGGACGACGACTTACGATTACGATGTGTTTGGTAATCTGCGCCAAGTGAGTCTGCCGAGTGGCGATGTGATTGATTACGTGATTGACCCGAATAACCGCCGTATTGGTAAGACGGTCAATGGGCAAACCACACAAAAGCTACTGTATATAGACCAGCTAAACCCGATTGCAGAGCTTTATGCAGATAATACGGTTAAAAACTTATTTATCTATGCTGAGAAGTCACACGTGCCTAGCGCGATGGAGCGCTATGACGAGGGCGGTAATTTGATTGGCACGTATCGCCTCATTAGCAATCATTTGGGTAGCGTGGTGCAGGTAGTTGATACCGAGACGGGCGAGATTGTCCAAGCAATCGACTACGATGTATGGGGCAATGTGTTGAGCGACACCAATCCGAACTTCCAGCCGTTTTACTTTGCAGGTGGGTTGTACGACACGGATACGAAACTAACCCGATATGGCGCACGCGACTACGATGCGCAATTAGGTCGCTGGACAGCCAAAGACCCAATCGGATTTGCAGGCGGACTGACTTCGTTGTATGATTATGTGGGTGGTGATCCGGTTAACTTTATTGATCCGAGTGGGGAGTTTGGGGTTTGTTTTGACTTTGATAGTTTTGCAACTCAAATTGAGGAAAATCGATTTGATACAGAGGCAATTTTAGCAACACTAACAGCTCAATTAACTATAGGAGAAATGCCTAAAAGCCAAAAAGAGCTTCGGAGGCATGCTGGTGGAGGAAAGGGGGCTAGTAAAACAACTAATCAGCTAAGTCGAATGCAGGTTCGGTTGAGAAAACTTGGAGTGAATACTCGTGTTTTGAGAGATTTTGGTAGGGAAAAAGCAGTTTCATCATTGTCTAGAGCGACTGTTGGTTTGTTAATATTTGAAGGATTTTATAACTGGGGAACTATAGGAAAATCTGCTTGGGATAATACAAGTATTAGTGGATGCGGATGTGAATAGTGATAAAAAAGCTTTTTTAAATAAGTTCAATCAAATATTTGAACGAGCAGTAGATGAAAATGAATTAATCATTGATTTAGTGCCGACGAAGTGGTTTGAGGTGGCAGAGTGGAGCGCAGGATACGATTTGTTCTATGATGACCTGGACTACCTATCAATGGCAGGAGAAATAGATTTATCTGATTGTTATATTGATGAGCTGACAGTAGGCGAGTACTGTGAAATTTTGGTACGGTGTCAGGATATGGGTTTATCAGAGGATATATGTTTTATTAATGAAAGTGTAAAAAAAATAAAACGAAAACTATCCCTTGTTCAGAGGAAATTAGAAGCAATAGCATTTTTTGGTCTTCTTTTGTTAATAGTAATTTTATTGGTCAAAACGAAAACATAGACGACTTACGATTACGATGTGTTTGGTAATCTGCGCCAAGTGAGTCTGCCGAGTGGCGATGTGATTGATTACGTGATTGACCCGAATAACCGCCGTATTGGTAAGACGGTCAATGGGCAAACCACACAAAAGCTACTGTATATAGACCAGCTAAACCCGATGGCTTCACTGCATCCGAATCAGCAGGTTAAGCAGTTATATATTTATGGGGAGCGCAGTCATGTGCCTAGTGCGATGGAAACCTATGATGAGCAGGGTAATCTCACGGGTAAATACCGTTTTATCACCAATCATCTGGGCAGTGTCGAAGCAGTGGTTAACACCGACACAGGCGTCACTGCACAGCAAATCGACTACGATGTATGGGGCAATGTGTTGAGCGACACCAATCCGAACTTCCAGCCGTTTTACTTTGCAGGTGGGTTGTACGACACGGATACGAAACTAACGCGATTTGGTGCGAGAGATTATGATGCTGAAATTGGTCGCTGGACAGCCAAAGACCCAATCGGATTTGCAGGCGGACTGACTTCGTTGTATGATTATGTGGGCGGGGATCCGGTTAATTTTATTGATCCGAGTGGATTGGAGGGTATGTGGGATTCCATAAAAGATTTTTTTGGAGGAGCCACTTCTGCTGCAACCCCAGGTGGTGCTGTCGTTGATACCATAGGAAGCACCTTGACGGAATCTAGGAATCAATATTTGGGATATTGCCAAGGATATGTTAATTTTCGAAACGGTGGAGGTATACCAGGCGATGGTCCTCCTAGATATAATCCCACTGAATTTGAAAAAAATTTCTATGATTGGGCCGATGAAAATTATACTGAAGGAGATACTGCCGACGACTTATTAGATATTCATAAGAGATGAATATAACAGAAAGTGAAATAATGATTGCAACTCATTTATATGTTTACATGTTAATTTTAGCCCTAGTTGGATATACTGCTTGTATTTATTTTAATTTACATAGGGCGCTATCAACTTTTTTTAGCTATTACATCTTCTTTGCACTAATAGTATGGGGAGTTATTGTTTTTATTTATAGGAAGCATGTTGGTTCCTATAATGAATTTAATGCATTCTCAAGTATGGAGATTTGGCAACTCAGGACAGTTGATTTTCTTCGTATGACATTTCCTAAAAATCATTTGAATTATCGTGATTTATTTGTTTTTCCTTATATTGGTGTGTTTTCGTGGTTAACTACTTTGTCTTTGATGGCGACTTTTTTTAAATTTAATCATATCATTAGATTAAAGGTATTTTTTTTAGCAAAACTTCCTTCTGTGAAGATTAAGTATGTTTTTTTTGCCGTTATCGCTATTGTTGTTTGGTTTATGGTATATGCAGGGATATGTTTTTGGTTAGATAGATGTGCAGAAGATGAGAGTACTAACCCATTTAATAGTCGAGAAGCTTATCTACTAATTAACTTTTGGAATTTCACGGGACGATATTTAGAGATTTTATTGGTTACACATTACATTATTTATTTATTTAACAATAGTTTTAGACCGAATTTAACATTAGTGCCTTTTTTGTTTTTCTGGCTAGTTTCCCCTACTTTTTTTACTGTATTTTTTCTGCAAGATATTTTTAATACAGTAGTTATTCACTCTTTTTTAAAGATAATAGCGATGCTTTGTTTATTATTTATTGCGCTGTGGGGTTATAAAAAAACAAGGGAAAAAAGCATTTATTTCATGATTATGCTTGCGCCATCTTATTCAATGCTTTTTATGGTTTTTTTTATTCAATGGACCGAGTATATGTGATGTTTAGAGACCTCGCCTTTGTTGTTAAAGTTCAGAGCTAGAGTTTCCTAGGGGCTGTCGTGATAAACGGCAGGCGAGATTGTCTAAGCAATCGACTACGATGTGTGACGTTTCGCATCCTTGCTCCACTGCAACGCAAAGCGTTGTCCAAAACGACTATCCTGTCGTTTTGTGGGGCAATGTGCTTTCTGACACCAATCCTGATTTCCAATCGTTTTATTTTGCAGGTGGGGTGTACGCTTACTCAGTGATGTACCCATGAGATTTGATTAGCATGCTGCTATCAAATGGCTTTTCGCAGGTGAATTTTTCTTTTAATGTTTTTTGTCGTGACATGTCTCCGCTGATAGAGGCATTAAATTGGCAGACAATTTCATCGCCCGATAGCAAGATGAAAACCAGCGTCATGGTCTGCATGTTTTGGTAGATGCTGGATGTTTCTTCGAAGCTAAATTCGCTGGTGCCATTGAGCATGTATTGGTTTTTTGAGATGGGCGTGATGTCGTAGTTGACGTTAAAATCACCTAATATTTGTTGGCAGTTTTCAGTGGATGAGCAGACGGTTTCGGGTGCGCCATCGGTGAAATATTTTCCTGTATAGTTTGTGCTGCAACCGATAAGTGTCAAGGCAGTGGCGACAAAAGCATAATGGATTGTTGTTGGTTTCATGATGAGTATCCTGCGTGTTTTTATGGTGTGGATGAGTACGCTTCGCTGTTCAGCGGTCAGTGTTTATAGCGCGTGCATTGCATTGATAATGTGCCCGTTGGCATAGGGGCGGTCGAGCAGCGTGAGGATATTTTGGGCGATGCTGGCGGACATGGGGTCTGGCCATGTGGCGTCGGCATTGGGGTAGGCAGCGCGCGCGAGTTGCGTATTGACCCAACCCGTGTTGTAGCCGTAGGCAAATAGATTGGCGCTGTCACCATGCTCTAGTGCGATTTGTTTGACGGCTTGCATTAGGGCTGATTTGCTGCCTGCATAGGTGCTCCAATAGGCGGTATTTTTTGCGTATGCCTCTTCGTGATCGGCGAATAATAAGGTTGGGCTAGTGGATTGTCTGAGTAAAGGGAATAAGGTTTGTGTTAACCAAATAGAGGCCGTGTAGTTGACTTGGATTTGTTTGATTAACGTGTCTGGTGGGGTTTGCAACAGGGCGTATAGTCCATCGAAATGCGCCGCGTTATGAATAATGCTGTCCAAGTGCGGAATATGCGCGGTCAGTTGTTCGTGTGCGATAACGTAATGGTCGTAATTGGCACCCGCTAAATCGATGGGCAGTAACAGCGGTTCTTTGGCGTTAGGCAGCGTCATGATTTGATTGAAGGTGTTTTCAAGCGCTGCGATGGAGTTGTCTAGTAAAATAACCGACGCGCCATAGGCCGCCGCGGCGTAACTGAGTGTCAGACCAATGCCACGGGTTGCGCCAGTAATTAGGATATAGCGGTGACTGAGGTCTTGTGGCGCTTCGTTGAGCGCAGACAGCAGCTGCGGCAATGAGATGTCATCGGCTTTTGGGGTGTTTTTGAAGATTTCTGGTTTCACAATAAAGTCGTTGTTAATTAGGTTGTCATTTGAAAATTAAAGCGTAAAAATTAGAGACTAAAGATAATCAAGGATTTGTAGCGGTGTGTTGGCGATATGCTCAGCCTGCCATTCGCTAATCGGAATGTCGGCACCAATATAGCCATAAGCGCAAGCAATGGTTGACATGTCTGCATTGCGACCAGCCTCGATATCACGAATGCAGTCGCCAACATAAACGCAGCGTTTGGGGTCAACATCCATCATTTTGCAGGCCAGATAAATGGGGCTAGGATCAGGTTTGGCAACAGGCAATGTGTCACCGCAGACAATGGCTTGGGCGCGTTGGCTGATGCCCAGCTTTTCAACGATGGCGGTTGTGCAATCGGTGGGTTTGTTAGTGACAATACCCCACGGCAGATTTGAGGATTCGATGCGCGTTAGTAGGTCTTCAACCTCATCAAAATACGTGGTGTGGACGGTGTTTTGGGTGAGGTATCGGTCTAGATATTCGCGCCGCAGTGTGTGAAAATCTGGGGTTGGATAATCACCAGCAAAGCCAATTTCCAGCAATCGCGTCGAGCCATAAGAGACTTGCTGGCGTAATAATTCAGAGGCAACCAAGGGGCGCTGATAGTGTGTGAGTAAATCATTGAGGGTTTGGATTAAATCGGGGGCCGAATCAATCAGTGTGCCATCTAAATCAAATAATATTGCGTCAAATCGTTGCATGGGTTACCTGTTGGAAGTTTTTACGTTTTTTTGAACGCAAATAAATAGTTAATATCGGTGTCTTGGCTTTCGACAAAATCTCGCTGCAATGGTCGATAGCGAATGCCACGTATCGCAACGGGTGCGAGGCCTGCATCCTCTGCCATGCGGCGCATTTCTGACGGGCGGATGAATAGGCGATAGTCGTGTGTGCCTTTGGGTACCATGCCGAGGACATATTCAGCCATGCCGATGGCAAGTAGTTGGGCTTTGCGGGTACGGTTGATGGTCGAAAAAAGGAGCACCCCGCCAGGTTTGGTCAGATTGGCGCAATCATGGATTATTTGACTTGGGTTTTCGACGTGCTCTAGCATCTCTAGGCAACAGACAATATCAGCAGCAGGTGGGTTTTCAGCAATGAAATCGGTGGTGCTGATACAGCGGTAATTAACCCGAGACAGTGTCTGCTGTTGATGGTGTTTGGCGGCGTTGATGACTTGGTCGGATACATCAATCCCCGTGACATTGGCGCCTAGTTGGTCTAGGCTTTCAGACAAAATGCCACCGCCACAGCCGATGTCAATAATGGCTTGGTTTGCAATTGGGGTCAGCGATTGCAAAAAGGTCAGGCGAATCGGGTTGATTTGATGTAGCGCCTTAAAAGGGCCGTCGTGCGCCCAAAATTCATCGGCGAGCGCGTTAAATTTGTTGATTTCGCTTTGTGTATGTGGGCTGACTGCTGTGTGGCTTGTGTTGTTCATATGATTGGGTGAGTGTGATTGGTGTAAGTGGGTAAGTTGGTAAGTGTGATTGCGCAAGTGGTAAAATAGCGATGCTGAACGGGTGCGTTTATGACAATATGATTATTTTACTGAAAAAACCCACGTTTGTGTGTAATTGTCACCGTCTTTTTTAATAAGCTTTGCTATAATAGCGCTTCGATAGGATTGTTTATGCGTGAATTGTTGATTATTTGAGGCACTATTGATTATTGAAATTAAAGACTTAGTTTTTCGTCGTAAAAATAATTTGATTTTCGACGGCGTCAATCTACGCGTCAAAAAAGGTGCGGTAACAGCCATCATGGGGCCGAGTGGCACGGGTAAAACCACGTTGCTCAACTTGATTACAGGGCAGTTAAAGCCAGATAGCGGACAAATTTTCGTGTTCGGTGAGCGAGTCGATACCATGACAGAGCGCCAATTAACCCAGCTTCGTAAAAGTATGGGCTTTTTGTTTCAAAGTGGTGCGTTGTTTACCGATTTGTCGGTGTATGATAATGTGGCTTTTTCATTACGCGAGAATACGAATTTGGACGAATCACTGATTCGCACGGTGGTGTTGATGAAATTAGAAGCCGTTGGCTTGCGTGGCGCGATGCATTTAATGCCTACTGAATTATCCGGCGGAATGCGGCGGCGCGTGGCATTGGCGCGCGCGATTGCCATGGATCCGAGCTTGATGTTTTATGATGAGCCGTTTGCTGGTCAAGACCCGATTTCGATGGGGATGCTCGTGTCTATGATTCAATCGCTGAATAAATTACTGGGGCTGACGAGTGTGATTGTGTCCCATGATGTCATTGAAACGGCAAGTATTTGTGATGAAATTTGTATTTTGTCGGAAGGCAAAGTCAAGGCATTTGATTCGCCTGATGCACTCCAACAAAGTGAATCGCCTTGGGTATCCCAGTTTATGCACGCCAAAGCAGACGGCCCTGTGCCTTTTCATTATCCAGCGATACCTTACGAAGACGCGCTAATGATGGCTAAATCAGCAGGCAAATCGACAGGTGAATCAGCAGGTGATAGTAAATGATTAATCGATTGCAACGTATCGGTCGTTGGGCGATTGGGCTATGGCTAGGCTGTGGCAGTGCCTTTATTCTACTGTTTGAAATGCTAGTGAGCTTGTCTAAGCTGGCAAAGCGTTTTCGCTTGGTGATTATGCAGGTCTATCATCTGGGGGTGATGTCGTTGCCGATTATTTTGGTGTCTGGGCTTTTTGTCGGGATGGTGCTGAGTTTTCAGGGTTATAACATGCTTAAATTGTTCGGTGGAGAAAGCGCCTTAGGGACAATGGTATCACTGTCGTTATTGCGAGAATTAGGGCCAGTGGTCACGGCGTTGTTATTTGCCGGTCGTGCAGGTTCGGCGATGGCGTCAGAAATCGGGTTGATGAAAACCACCGAGCAAATATCCAGTATGCAAATGATGGCAGTCAATCCCGTTGAATACATTTATATGCCACGATTTTTAGGGGCGTTGATTGCGATGCCGTTATTGGCGGTTTTGTTTTGTGCGGTGGCGATTTTGGGTGGGCACTTTATCGGTGTGGTGCAATTAGGCGTCGATGTCGGTAGCTATTGGAATGGTATGCAATCTAGCGTTAGTTTTGAGAAAGATATTTTACAAGGCGTATTGGTTAAAAGTACCAGTTTTGGTTTAGTGGTTGCCTTAGTTAGCGTGTATCAGGGGGCAAATTGTTATCCCAGCGCTGAAGGCATTGGTCGCGCAACCACAAAAACGGTTGTCATTGGTTCGCTATGGGTGCTTGCCGTGAACTTTTTATTAACTGCATTATTTATTAGGTAGGATGGTTAAGGCAATGAAAAAAACAGTAGTCGCTGAAGCGTTGGTTGGTGTGTTTGTGGTGTTAGGTATTCTGGCATTGGTGTTTCTGGCGTATAAAGTCAGCTCGGTCAACCAAGTTGGGCGCCAAGGGTCATATACTTTGTATGCCGAGTTTAATAGCGTGAGTGGGTTAAAGGTCGGCTCTCCAGTTATGCTGTCAGGGGTCAAAGTGGGGCAGGTTGCCACGATTGAGGTATCACCAAGTAACTATAAAGCCCGTGTTGAAATGCTAATCGATAGCCGCTACGACCAATTGCCGTTTGATACTAGTGTGAGCGTGTTGACGCAAGGGCTTTTGGGTGAAAAATACCTAGGTCTTGATATCGGCGCAGATGACGAATATTTGGTTGATGGTGATCAATTTGACTTTACCAAATCGGCGATTGTGCTAGAGCGCTTGTTGGATCAATTCTTTTTGCGTAGCAGCCAAGGTCAGTGAATTCAGTCAATCTCTGCCAGTATCTGCCAGTATCTGCCAGTATCTGCCAGTATCTGCCAGTATCCGCCAATTGACTATTGGTACGACAGTGTAGTCAGGTTTTTGGCCTATAATAAATTAACCAAATTGTTCCAAATTCAAGGCGTAATTTCGTTAGCATAGACGCTAATTAACAAGGAAAATTCAGGAGTAATAATGAAACAAGTAGTGATTAAAAGCATGGTTATTGCCACATTGTGGGCGAGTATGGCAGCAAGTGCATGGGCGCAATCGGTGGATGACGCGTTGACGGTCGTCAAAGCGTCTGTAGAGGTGATGCTGTCAGACTTAAAGGCAAACAAATCAAAATATGCTGCCGACCCTAGCGCGTTGAACCAAACGATTGATGCCAAAGTTCTGCCGTATTTTGATGTGGATGCGATGGCGAGGTTTGTGTTAGGGCAGAGCTGGAAAGACGCTAGCGAAACCCAGCAGCAGGATTTTTTGACCGAGTTTAAGCAACTCATTATGCGTTCGTATTCATCGAGTATGTTGGATTATGCCGATGCTCGTGTGGACTATGGTGAGCCGAGTCCGCTACGAAAAAATCGCACTAAAATCCCCGTGACGGTGACCAATGCCGTCGGTGAGCGCTATGCATTGGAGCTGAGCTTGCGTTATCGACAAGGCGAATGGAAGGTCTATGATGTCGCGCTAGATGGCTTGTCTGTTGTGACGAGTTACCGAAGTTCATTAGGTGAAGAAGTCGCGCAAAAGGGGTTGCAGCAGGTCATCGATGAAATTAAGGATTTAAACGCACGCGGTGCGGTTAAATAGCGTAGTTAACGATGGTGTATCAGTTGCCTGACCGCATAACGGTCGAAAACGCAAATACCGTACTCGCGCAGCTATTGTCACAGCAAAATGGTGCGCAAAATGGCGCTCAGGCGGCGCAATCTGAGGCAGCACAATCCACGCCAGTGGATTTGTCTGGCCTGACGCACTGTGATAGTGCGGGTATTGCGGTGTTGATTGCCGCCAAAGCACACTTTCGCGGTCAGAATAAGTCACTGGACTTTGTCAATCCATCGCCTCAAGTCATTGGCTTAGCGAAATTTTTAAAAACAGAACGGTTACTTTTTGGTTAATTGAATAGGCGCTGTCTAATCCCTGTCGTCGGGCTTTGGGGCAGTAATTTTCCGTTTTTTTATAGCTTTTTTGTCCTATTTGCGGTACATTTTACGACTTATGAAAACACAAGAAATCAAATCAGTTATTGAGACGAGTCTATCGACTGACTTTGTCGCGGTAGAATCGGCAGATGAGGTACACTTTTACGTGACGGTGGTTTCTACGGTATTTGAGGGTGTGCCAATGATTAAACAGCACAAAATGATTAAATCATTGTTTTCCGAAGCCATAGAAAATGAAAGCATCCATGCGATGTCATTAAAGACCTACACCCCAGAAAAGTGGCGTGATCTGTCCAGTTGAGTGTATCCTTGGGTGAGGGTGTCCTTGGGCGTCTTATGGGTGCCTTACGGGCGTCTGATAGTTGCTTTAGACGCCTTATCAATCGATTTCTGCCATCTAACCATCAATCAGCTTGAAAACCTAGCCAGTCGATGGTTTTTTGTGTTTATTGACCTCACTAACACGCCAACACGCGAATACGCTAACATTTGAATACGCTATAAAGGAAAATAATGGATAAATTACAGATAACAGGTGGCATACCTTTACAAGGTACGGTAACTGCCTCTGGGGCGAAAAATGCCGTGCTGCCAATTTTGGCGGCAACGCTGTTAACCCCAGAGGCCTGTCAAATCGATAATGTCCCTTCATTGCGTGATGTCTATACCACGCAAGCCTTGCTTGAGCAGTTTGGTGTTAAGGCCGTTTTTTCGCCAAACCACCTTGGGCAAGGGCAGTTTAGCACCAATGCAGCGACAATTACACACACAACCGCGCCTTATGATTTAGTCAAAACGATGCGTGCTTCGGTGCTTGTTATGGGGCCGCTACTTGGGCGGTTCCACGAAGTGTCGGTGTCGTTGCCTGGCGGTTGTGCGATTGGTGCGCGTCCGATTGATCAGCACCTGAAAGGGTTTGAAGCAATGGGCGCACAAATCACAATCAATGAAGGCTATGTCCAAGCCAAAGCACCCAAAGGGCTAGTGGGCGCTAGAATTGTGATGGATATAGTTACCGTCACAGGCACCGAAAATTTACTGATGGCAGCCGTGCTAGCAAAAGGCACCACGGTGCTAGAAAATGCCGCACGTGAACCTGAGGTCGATGATTTGGCAAATATGCTAAATGCAATGGGCGCGAAAATCACGGGTATTGGGTCGGATACCTTGGTGATTGAGGGCGTTTCTCAGCTACGAGGCTGTCAGTATTCCGTCATGCCAGACCGCATCGAAACCGCAACATTTTTGGTTGCGGCGGCAATGACGCAAGGGTTTGTTAAAGTAGAAAAAACAAATGCAAAAATATTAGATTCAGCGCTCGCCAAATTAAAGCAGGCGGGTGCAGAGGTGGCGGTTGGTCCTGATTGGATTTCTTTAGATATGCGCAATAAACGCATCATGAGTGTGGATATCCGTACGGCCCCATTTCCTGGGTTTCCGACGGATTTGCAGGCACAGTTTATGGCGCTAAATACCTTAGGCACAGGCGCTTCGACAGTGGTTGAGACGATTTTTGAGAATCGTTTTATGCACGTGCCTGAGCTGATTCGTTTGGGCGCAAAAATATCGGTGGATGGTCGATCTGCAGTGATTGAAGGGGTTGAGGAATTACACGCGGCGCCTGTTATGGCAACCGATTTGCGGGCGTCTGCTTCGCTTGTTTTGGCGGCATTGGCAGCCAAAGGAACCACGGTAATCGATCGCGTCTATCATCTTGACCGCGGATATGAGAAAATAGAAGACAAGTTAAGCCAATTAGGCGCAGATGTTTGCCGCCTTGCATCATAATATGCTTGAAAATGTGGATATGATAGACAATAATTTTTCTTCTCGTCCTACCGATTCATTGGTAATTGCGTTGGCAAAAGGACGGATTTTGAAACAGACACTGCCGTTATTTGAGCAGATTGGTATCGTGCCAACCGAAGATGTTGCGCACAGTCGCAAACTAATGATAGCGACAACAAATCCCAAAATTAAGCTATTGATTGTTCGCACGACAGATGCCCCGACCTATGTGCAGTATGGGGCGGCGGATTTGGGGGTTTCGGGTCGTGATACGTTAATAGAACATGGCTATACTGGCATTTTTGAAATGCTGGATTTGGGGATTGCGCGGTGTAAATTAATGACTGCCGTGTTAGAGTCGGTCGCGCATTTGCCCGAAAAACGCCTGACAGTGGCCACAAAATATGTCAATAGTGCGCGCAAACATTTTGCTGAGCAAGGCGTTCACGCCGACATTATCAAGCTGTACGGCTCGATGGAGTTAGCGCCGATTGTTGGGTTGGCTGACTGTATTGTCGATTTGGTCGATACAGGTAACACACTCAAAGCAAATGGGTTAAAGCCCTTAGATACCGTGTTAGAGGTGAGTACGCGTCTGATTGTCAATCGCGTCTCATTGAAAATGAAAACTGACCTAATTACGCAATTAGTCGCCGATCTGCGAACGGTTGTTAGCAGTCGTGAGGAGGCATAATGAATATCCGAAAAATCAAATTTCAGCCCAAAAAGCCTGATGAAATTAGTCGGTTGGTTGCTTGGGAATCGGACTATGGTCAAGAAGTTGAGCAAGTCGTAAAAGACATCATTGGCAGTGTCCGCCACATGGGTGACAAAGCCTTGGTAGATTACACTGAAAAGCTTGATCGGCATTTGGTTAATGATGTAAAGCAGTTGCGCGTTAGCCAAGAGCAATTGGTGGAAGCATGGGAGTCGATTGGTGATGAGGTGCGCAAGGCGCTTCAGCTGGCAAAAAACCGCATCAGTGAGTATGCCGAACGGCAAAAAATAACAAACTGGCAATTGACCGAAGCCGACGGCAGTATTATGGGGCAAAAAATCACCCCGTTAGATAGTGTTGGGCTGTATGTTCCTGGTGGGCAGGCGGCCTACCCATCATCCGTATTGATGAATGCCATTCCTGCAAAAGTCGCTGGGGTATCGCGTTTGGTGATGACATCGCCTGCGATGGATGGTGAGTTGAATCAATACGTGCTTGCTGCGGCGTTTTTGTGTGAAGTGGACGAATACTACACCATTGGCGGGGCCCAGGCGATCGCGGCATTGGCTTATGGCACAGAATCAATCAGTCCTGTCGATAAAATTGTTGGCCCAGGTAATATTTTTGTGGCAACAGCAAAACGGCAAGTCTTTGGTCAGGTGGATATCGATATGATGGCCGGGCCTTCTGAAATTGCTATTATCGGTGATGGGTCAGCGCCCGCTAAGTGGGCAGCAGCCGATTTATTTTCACAGGCTGAGCATGATGTTAATGCACAGGCGATTTTGATTACAACGAGCGAAGCGTATGCAAACGAAGTGGTTGAAGCGATGCGGAGCATGCTCAATGACATGCCAAGGCGTGAAATCATCGAGCAATCAATGACAGAGCGGGGTGCCGTGATTTTGGTTGATGACATTGAACAAGCCGTTGCCGTGGTTGATTTGATTGCCCCCGAACACTTGGAAATACTGACGGAAAATGCGATGGATATTGCACAGCGCGTCAAACACGCAGGGGCGATTTTTGTTGGGCCGTATAGTTGTGAAGCGTTAGGCGATTATGTGGCAGGGCCTAATCATGTGTTACCAACCTCGGGGACGGCTAGGTTTTCGTCGCCTTTGGGTGTTTATGATTTTCAGAAACGCAGTAGTCTTATTTACTGTACGGCAGACAAAGCCAGTGAATTGGCTAAATCGGCTAAGCGCCTCGCTGAAACCGAGGGGCTGCCAGCGCATGCCCTTTCTGCACAATTACGCATTCAATTTGAGTCTTAGTCATGACAACATCGAATCATTCAGCGACGCCTTCAACAACGCCTTCAGTAACGCCTTCTTTGGTCAGTTTATTTACAGATAAAGTACAAACCATGCAGCCTTACCATGTCCCTAAAAGTAGCGGCATGATAAAGCTCGATGCGATGGAGTCTCCCTATAAATTGCCAGAGCAAATGCGCCAAGCCTTGGCGGCGATATTGACACATGTCAATATTAATCGTTATCCTAATTCGAGTTCTTCGTCTTTGGGGGCGGCGATTCGCAAGGCGTTTTCGCTGCCCGCTGAGCTATCACTGATGATGGGAAATGGCTCGGATGAGTTGATTCAAATTGTGCTGATGGCGCTCATGCGGCCTGGCGCAAAGGTGCTTTCGCCAGTGCCCAGTTTTGTGATGTATCAACAAGTGACCGAATTATTGGGGATGTCTTTTGTCGGCGTGGATTTTAATCCGGATTTTAGTTTGGATGAAGCCAGTTTTTTGGCGACAATTGCGCGTGAGCAACCAGCGGTTGTCTTCTTGGCTTATCCGAATAACCCGACGGGCGTTATCCTGTCGCGTGCGTTGATTGAAAAAGTCTTGCAAACCAGCAACGGGTTTGTTGTCATTGACGAAGCGTATAGTGCGTATGCAAGCGATAGCGCCTTAGACTTGGTGGCGCGATACGAAAATGCGATTTTGATTAGAACGCTGTCCAAAATTGGTATGGCGGGAATCCGTCTAGGCTATATGTTAAGCCATCCGTCAGTCGCTGGTTTTTTTGAAAATGTACGAATGCCATATAACATCAATTTGTTTACGCAGGCGACTGCACGCTTTATGCTGGAGCAAAAAACGTACCTAGCGGATTGTGTTAACCATATCGTCGCTGAAAAAGCGGCGCTTTATGACTGGCTTTCAGCGCAAGCTGGGTTGGTTGTTTATTCCTCAGAAACGAATTTTTTGTTAGTGAGAGTCGATAATGCGCCTGAGGTGTTTTCACGGCTACGCGATGATTATCAAATTTTAGTGAAAAATCTCGATGGGCAGCACCCAATTTTAAAAAATATACTGCGAATTACGGTTGGGTTGCCCGCAGAAAATGCCAAACTCAAAGCCGCATTGACTGAAATCTTGACGATTGACTAATGGGAAGTTGTTTGATGAAGAATGGTTTGATGGGGAGATTTTGGTGGGTTAAGTCATGACTAAATCGATTACACAAGCGATGCTAAGTGAATATTTGGCCGATTTATTGTTGGTCGATCGTTACCAAGATTATACGCCAAATGGCTTGCAAGTAGCGGGTAAAAAAAACATCCAACGAATCGTCTTTGGTGTAACGGCTTCGATGGATTTGATTGAAGCGGCGATTGCAAAGCAAGCAGATGCCATTATCGTGCATCATGGCTATTTTTGGAAAAATGAATCACCCGTTGTAACGGGGATGAAACAACGGCGTTTAAAAGCCTTATTGCAAAACGACATCAATTTATACGCCTACCATTTGCCGCTAGATGGTCATGAGCAATTAGGCAATAACGCGCAGTTGGCTGGACTATGGCAGATTGATAATCCTGCCCCTGTTCGGACGGATAGCCTGTTGTGGATAGGCGATATGCCAAATGAGACTTTGGGCGAGGCATCGGATGGTTTGTCGAGCGGCTCATCGAGCGATTTATTAGGTAGCAGTTTGGCTGACTTTGCTGACCGTGTGGCCTCAACCTTGGCGCGTACTCCGCAGGTAATCGCGGGTGGTGAACACCGTATTCAGCGCATTGCTTGGTGTTCTGGTGCGGCACAAAGCATGATTGAAGCAGCCAAAGCCGAAGGTGCTGATGCCTTTGTCAGTGGGGAAATCTCTGAGCAAACGGTGCATTTTGCCAGAGAAAATGGCATACATTATATCGCGGCAGGCCATCATGCGACCGAGCGTGGTGGTGTGTCCGCATTGGCGCAACATTTGCAGGCAATTTTGGCGTTGGATTGTTGCTTTATTGATTGCGCCAACCCAGTTTAATTATTAAATGAATCAATAAAATATAAAATAACGCTTATTTTTATACGCAATATTCGGTAAAATGGGCGAGTTTATTCTACTTTGAGCAAGCAAAAAACATGAAAAAACCCATGAAAAATTCTGAAAAGGTGAATCATGCGAGGCGTAAAACACTTGTTATCGCGTCGTCGGCATTAGGTGGCGTTGCAGTGGCAGGGGTGGCGACACCATTTTTAGGGTCTTGGATGCCTAGCGAAAAAGCCAAATCGGTTGGTGCGCCCATTGAGATGGATATCAGTAAATTGCCACCTGGTGCGCAGCAAAGAGCCGTATGGCGCGGTAAGGCGATTTATGTGCTGCGTATGACAGAGCCGATGTTAAAAGCCGTTAAAGAGACTGAATCGAGCGGTCTGCTATTAGACCCCAATTCAGAAGCCAGTGATTTGCCCGAGACGCTTAAATCAGAGCAAAGTCGTCAATTGCGTGACGATATTATGGTGTTAATCGGTGTTTGCACACACCTAGGCTGCGCGCCGACGCTGCAAGGTGTCGATAAAGGCCAATCGCATACCCCTGGCTGGTTGGGTGGTTTTTTCTGTGCCTGCCATGGTTCTAAATACGATTATGCTGGTAGGGTTTACCGTGGTGTGCCTGCGCCCAAGAATTTGCCCATTCCGCCTTATCGGTTTGAAAATGATGGCTTGATTGTTATCGGCGAAGAGGAGACAGTGTGATGCAAAAAAATGAGACCACACAAAATAATGTAGTTGGTTGGATTGATAAACGATTCCCCTTGACCAAGATGTGGAACGAGCATCTCGCCGAGTACTACGCACCGAAAAATTTTAATTTCTTTTACTATTTTGGTTCACTGGCGTTGCTTGTTTTGGTCAACCAAATTGTGTCAGGTATTTGGCTAGCCATGTTTTATAAGCCCGATACGGCGTTAGCTTTTGCTTCGGTAGAAGGCATTATGCGTGACGTGCCGTTTGGCTATTTAATTCGCTATATGCACTCAACAGGTGCTTCGGCATTTTTTGTGGTAGTTTATTTGCACATGTTTAGGGCATTAATCTATGGTTCGTACAAAAAGCCACGCGAGTTGGTGTGGATTTTTGGTATGTTAATCTTTTTGTGCTTGATGGCTGAGGCCTTTATGGGCTATTTGTTGCCGTGGGGGCAGATGTCCTATTGGGGCGCGAATGTGATTATTTCGCTCTTTAGTGCCATCCCGTTTTTGGGTGAGTTTGTCGTACAGTTTATCCAAGGCGATTATTACATCTCCGATGCGACACTGAATCGATTTTTCTCGTTGCATGTTATTTTATTGCCATTAGTCTTGGTGATGCTGGTAGCCGCCCATATTATTGCGCTGCACGAAGTGGGTTCGAATAACCCTGACGGTGTGGAAATCAAAGCCAACAAAGACGAAAATGGCATTCCCAGAGATGGTATTCCTTTTCATCCTTATTACACCGTGAAAGACTTATTCGGCGTGGGTGTTTTCTTGATTATTTTCTGTGCGATTATGTTTTATGCGCCAGAAATGGGTGGCTATTTCCTTGAGCACCCCAATTTTGAGCCCGCCAATCCAGTCGCAACACCCGATCACATTGCGCCAGTTTGGTATTTTGGGTCATTTTATTCTATCTTACGGGCGGCGACATTCGGGTTGGACTGGGTGTTCTTTGCTGGTCTTGGTGCGGCGTTATTGCTTTTCGGTGTTTATCGCCTAACGCAAAAACAATCGATCAAAGCCACGGGTGTGGTATTAGGTCTCGCGGTTTTGATGTTTATCGCAGCAGCAACGGGTGTTGAGGTCAGTGCGAAGCAATTGGGTGTTATTCTGATGTTTGGTGCAATTATCTTGTTGTTTGTTTTACCATGGCTTGATACAGAGCCCACCAAATCCATTCGCTATCGCGGGCCTATTTTTAAAGTAACAACCGCACTATTTGTCATTGGATTTTTGTTGTTGACTTGGTTAGGTGGCAAAGAAGCGACTGGTCCTGCGTTGCTAACGGCGCAAATACTGACATTGTATTATTTTGTTTATTTGCTAGTGATTTTGCCGATTTTGCCCAAAATCGATCGTTGTAAACCCGTGCCAGAGAGGGTGACCAAATGAAAAATGTATTGAAAATAATGGGCTTGTTGCCTATGCTTTGTCTGAATATTGTAATGGCAGCGGGCGGGGCTGATTGGGTGCCTCACGATAAATTCCCTGCCAATATGTCAAATAGTGAGTCAATTCAGCGCGGGGCTAAATACTATGTAAATTATTGTTTGGCTTGTCACTCATTGGAATTTCAGCGCTATAATCGCATTGGTATGGATACGGGTCTAGACGAAGATGTCATCAAAGACAATCTGATTTTTACAGGGCAATCTGTCTCGCAAACCATGTTGAGTGCAATTCCAGACGATGATGCACAAGAATGGTTCGGCAAGGTTCCGCCTGACTTGAGCCTCATTTCGCGTTCAAAAGGCAGTGATTATGTGTATAACTATTTACGGGCTTTTTACCGCGATGATAGCAAACCGATGGGTGTCAATAATGGGGTCTTCCCTGATGTCGGTATGCCACATGTATTGGCGAGCGTCGAAGGGGTCAAAGAAGCCATCTACGATGAGACCGAACAGTGTAAAACGGTCGATGGCGAGTCTGTGTGCGAAACCCATAAAACATTAGCTGGCTACACAGCGCCAGTTGGTGGGACGGTAAGTCCTGATGAATATGACGCAATGGTGTTTGATTTGTCACAGTTTTTGTATTACGTGAGTGACCCGTCAGAGATAAAACGTCACCGTATTGGCCCTTGGGTATTAGGTTTTTTGATTTTGATGACTTTCGTGCTTTACCTGTTAAAACGGGAATATTGGCGAGACATTCACTAATTTTTTGAGAGTATAAATGAATTTATTAAGTCATATACGCGCTGGGTTAACGATTGTTACTGACCCAGTTACTGTTGCGAGTCATCGAGTGCGACTGATTGTCGCCGAAAAATCGGTTGAGGCGGAGATGGTGTCTATTTCGCTTGACGATCCACTCCCAGAGGATTTGATGACCTTAAATCCGTCTGGACGAGTGCCAACCTTATTAGACCGCGATTTGGTGTTATTTGACGAGCGCGTTATCTCTGAGTATTTGGACGAACGCTACCCACATCCAGCGTTAATGCCCATTGAGCCCATTGTCCGAGCTAAGCTCCGCTTGCTTGTTTATCGCATAGAGTCTGAATGGTATTCACGGATGATTGAATTAGAGTCTAACAGCTTGTCGGCTAACAAACGCAAACAAGTGATAAAAGAATTAAGAGACAGCGTTTCACAACTTTCTCCCTTGTTTAAACAGGGCGATTTCTTGCTGTCTGATAGCATGAGTCTACTGGATTGCGCGGTGCTACCTGTGTTGTGGCGACTGCCGCATTTTGGCATCACGCTGCCCGAGGCGGCGGTAAATAATCTAAAAGGCTATGCGGCGGATATGTTTGGTCGAGAAGGCTTTAAAAACGCATTATCAGACTACGAAAAAGAGTTGCGCAAAAAAGGATGACCTCCAATAAGCCTTACCTCATTCGTGCGATGTATGAATGGATGTGTGACAACGCTGTCACGCCATATGTTTATATCGACACAAGGTGTTCGGATATTGGGTTGCCTGATAACTTGCGCGTTGAAAATCCATTGGTCTTAAATATCTCACCTGCGGCTTGTGTTAACTTGGTATTAGATAATGCGGCGATTACTTTCCAGGCACGTTTTTCAGGTCGCGTTTTTGATGTTTTTTTGCCAATTGACAGCATTATGGCTATATTGGCGAAAGAAACAGGCGAAGGCTTGCAGTTCCCTGCGGTGGCCGCGGAAGCGGGTGTTTCTTCCGATTCGCTGGCTTCGGATCCCCAAACATTCGATTCCCAGGCATCGAATCCCCAGGTATCGGATTCGTTGGATGCTGTGGATGGTGCGTTAGGCGCAGAATACAATCAAAAAAACAGCCATCAAGATGGCCGCCAAATGAAACCAGCCGCCAAAGCACGCTCATCTAAACGAGGTGAGCCAAAGCGGAATGAATCAAAGCCGAATGAATCAAAACGGAATGAACCAAGGCGTAGTTCGCTTAAAATTATCAAATAGTCGTCAATCAATCGATGTGCTTGAGGCGATGTGGTTGAGGTGAGTCGTCTGATGCGATGAGTCAGAGTTTAATGCCAGTTAGTTTTTGATGTAACGATACCGCATAAGAATCAGTCATTCCCGAGACAAAGTCGCCTATGCTGAGTGTGCGCTGATAGGGGCAAGTGGCGATTTTTCGTTCAGGTCCGATAAAGCGCGTCGGCAGCAAATTAAACAGCATATTGCTGGCGGCTTTGGCATTGCTAGGATTGTCTGCGTGTTGCGCCATATCTTCTATCATGCTACAAAACATTTCCATTAAATCGCCTAGAATTCGATAGCCTGCCATCTCGGTTTCAACGACTTGCGGATAATTGTAGATATTTTTCTCCGCAAACTGGGTCAATGCATTCAATGCGTCGTGGTCAGGGATGGCTTTAACGATAGATTGTGGGTAGTTGCCAGCCAACAAGCGGTCTTCGTTATCGATAAATGCCTCAACAGCTTGGTGCAATAAGTTGCCAATCGCTTTAGCCCGTAAGAAACTGATTTGGTCGCTACGGCTACGCATTTGTTGAAAACGCAAGTGGTCATAATTGCCTGCCAGTGGTTGCAGTAGGCCGATTGCGTCGTGATAAGAAACGGCTTTGACTTGGTGTGCATCTTCAATATCGATAATGGCATAGCAGATATCGTCAGCAGCCTCCATCAAATAAACCAATGGATGCCTTACCCAAGCCTGCGCGGCGGTTTGGATGATGCCCAGTTCATTGGCAATTGCCTGGAAATACGGCACATCGGCGATAATGAGACCGTTTTTTTTGGTCGCGATATTGTTGGGGTTGTAGTGCGCGCGTGTACACGGATATTTGCAAAAAGCGCCCAGTGTCGTTTGCGTGAGTTGCAAGCCACCCGCAATATCTGGATTTTGTAACCGTGTAACGATGCGAAACCCTTGGGCATTGCCTTCAAAATGCGTTAAGTCAGCCTGCTGAGCGGGAGTTAGCTGCTGGCAAATAGCTTGCCCAACTGGGCGTTCGGTGAAAAACGCGCGGATAGCGGCTTCGCCAAAATGCCCAAACGGGGGGTTGCCAATGTCATGCGCCAGACAAGCTGCTGCGACAATGCTACCAATGTCCTCTGGTGTGATGTGTGTCAGGTCAGTGTGTTTTTGTACGATATGCTTGCCAACCAACGTGCCTAGGCTGCGCCCGACACTGGCGACTTCTAAAGAATGCGTCAGACGGGTTCTGACGTAGTCATTTTTGGCCAGCGGAAATACTTGAGTTTTGTCTTGCAGTCGTCTAAACGCTGATGAAAAAATAATGCGGTCCACGTCTTTTTGAAAAGCCGAGCGGTCGTGTTCTTTGGCGCTTTGTGTTTTGCCTAATCGTTTGTCCGTCAGTAGGTGTTTCCAATGCATCATGGGTGTATTAGTGCCGTTGTCATTAGTGCGTCTGAGTGCGCGCGTGAATTCGTATGCGTAAATTCGCATGAGTGAATTCGTTGCAAAGGGAGCATGAGGGGACAATGATATCAGTTAATCCGTTATGGTGGTTATTGCTTGTCCTGTTATTTGTTATATTCATCATCTAAATGAGTCTAACTTCGATGCCATTTTCTTGTAGGTAATGCTTGGCTTCGGAGATGGTATAGTCACCAAAATGAAAAATACTGGCCGCAAGGACGGCATCGGCCAACCCAAGTTGAATGCCATCGACTAAATCTTGTAAGTTCCCTACGCCACCCGAGGCAATAATTGGGATATCAACGGTTTTTGCGATGGTGCGCATTAAGGCATTATCGAAGCCGTTTTTTGTTCCATCTCGGTCCATTGAGGTCACCAACAATTCCCCCGCGCCTAAATCAGCCATTTTTTTCGCCCATTCGATGGCATTAATTCCCGTTGGTTTGCGTCCGCCATGGGTGAAGATTTCCCATTGTTTGGGGTCGTTATTTACTTGCTTTGCATCAATGGCAACGACAATACATTGATTGCCAAAAAAATCACTTGCCGATTGGACAAAATCGGGGTTAAAAACCGCGGCGGTATTAATCGCTACTTTGTCAGCGCCTGCATTGAGTAATCGACGGATGTCTTCGATAGTTTTGATGCCACCGCCGACAGTCAGCGGTATAAAGACTTCGTTTGCCACTTGTTCGACAACATGAACGATGGTGTCTCGGTTTTCAACGCTGGCGGTAATGTCTAAAAAACAAAGTTCATCCGCGCCTTCGTCATTGTAGCGTTTGGCTGCCTCTACTGGGTCTCCAGCGTCACGGATATTGACAAAATTAGTGCCTTTGACCACGCGGCCATTATCAATATCAAGGCAAGGAATAATACGTTTAGCAAGTCCCATTACTGCGCCCCGAGCGTCTTGGCGAGCGCACACGCCTCGGCTAAGTCAATTGCACCGTCGTAGATGGCACGGCCAATAATGGCGCCATAAATTGGCGTTGGGTGTGTGGCAAGGGCTTTGATATCTGCTAGACTAGCGACGCCGCCCGAAGCAATGACAGGAATACGCACTTTGCTGGCGAGGTTGGCGGTTTGTTCAACGTTAACGCCTTGCATCATCCCATCGCGCGCGATGTCGGTGTAAATAATGGCCTGTACGCCGAGGTTTTCGAATTGCTTGGCCAAATCAATCGCACTGACATTAGACACGTTGGCCCAACCGTCGGTGGCTACCATGCCGTTTTTGGCATCAATGCCGACCATGACATGCTGTGGATAAGCGGCGCATAACTCAGTGACGAATTCGGGGGATTCAACGGCTTTGGTGCCAATGATGACGTATTTTACGCCTAGGTCGATGTAGCGTTTAGCGGTGTCTATGCTGCGAATGCCCCCGCCGATTTGTACAGGAATTTGTGGGTAAGCTTTGACAATGTTGGCGATAACTTCACCATTAACGGGTTCGCCTGCAAAAGCGCCGTCTAAATCTACCAAATGCAGGCGTTCGCAGCCTGCATCGACCCATTTGCCAGCCATTGCAACGGGGTCGTCAGAAAAGACGGTTGAATCTTCCATGCGGCCTTGTTTTAGGCGTACACACTGTTGGTCTTTTAAATCAATAGCAGGGATGGGTAGCATAATGACTCCTGGCGTTCATTAAGGATTCCAATGCACGAAATTTTTGAATAATTGTAAGCCAGTATCGGCACTTTTTTCTGGGTGGCATTGGGTTGTGAAAATATTGTCTTTGGCAAGTGCTGAGGCAAAAATCTGTCCATAGTCACAAGTACCCACGGTAATACTATCGTCTGTCGGGGCAAGGTAATAACTATGCACAAAATAAAAACGACTACCGTCAGGGATGTGTTGCCACAGCGAATGGGGCTGCGTTTGTTTAACCGCACTCCAACCCATGTGAGGGATTTTTAATGGAGGGTTGCGTCTGGGCATCTCATCAGAAAAGCGTTTGCAGCGTCCTTTGAATAAGCCGAAGCCATTCACGCCGCCATTTTCTTCGCTGTATTCCATCAGTAATTGTGGTCCGATACAGATGGCGAGAAAGGGTTTTGTTTGGGCTGCGGCTTGAATCGCGTCGTAGAGTCCGTTGTCGTGGATGTGCTGCATGCAGCCTGCGATTGCGCCCTGTCCAGGCAATACAACGCGGTGAGCATTATTAATGTCTTTGGCTTGGCTACTGACCATGACACGGGTGTTGGCATCGCTAACATGCGAGATGGCTTTGTGCACCGAGTGCAAGTTGCCCATGCCATAGTCAACGACGGTGATGGTTTGCTGCATTTATAGCGCACCTTTGGTGGACGGGATAGCATCTATCATGGTGTCATCGATGGTAATCGCTTGTCGTAATGCGCGGGCAAAGGCTTTGAAGATGCTCTCTGCAATGTGGTGCGAGTTTTTGCCACGTAGGTTGTCAATATGCAGGCTGGCTTTGGCGTGGTTGGCAAAGCCTTGAAAAAATTCAGCGACCAGCTCGGTGTCGAATTGTCCGATCTTCTCACTGGGAAAGTCGGCAAAAAAATACAAACCTGGACGACCAGATAGGTCAATAACCACACGGCTGAGTGATTCATCTAATGGGCAGTATGCCGAGCCATAGCGGGTAATGCCTTTTTTATCGCCTAAAGCGTCATTCAGTGCTTGTCCTAGCGCAATGCCGATGTCTTCGGTGCTGTGGTGGTCATCAATGTGCGTGTCACCCTTGCAATGCACGACCAATTTGATCTGTGCGTGGCGTGCGATTTGTTCGAGCATATGGTCTAAAAAACCAACGCCCGTATTGATATCTGAGGTATCAGATGACCCTAGCTGGAGCGCTAGGTGAATGTTGGTTTCGTTGGTATTGCGTGTTATGGTGGCTTGGCGAGGTGTCATAATCAGTTTGCCTATTAGTTTATTGTCTATTTAATGCGGTTAATTATAAAATAAATTTAACGCGAGGTCTTGCTCTTTAGGTTATTTTATTCGTATTTCCCTAGTAGCGCACTTAGTGGGATGGTATAAAGTAGCGCGTTAAACGGGCTATTGATTAACGGGTGTATAGCGTGCTAAGTTGGTAGTTAGTTAGCAATAATACGTTTGATTGTTATTTTTGCTTGCATTTAGCGGCAAAAATCATTTTAATAATAGCGAGTTAATTCAACTTTTTTTGGTAATTATCTATATGAGCCATGTTTTTCATCGAAGTTTGCAACAAACTTACCCTGTCGCCGTATCGGGTGAAGGCGTCTATGTCATCGATAACCAAGGCAAGCGCTATATTGATGCCTGTGGCGGGGCGGCGGTGTCCTGTTTGGGTTATGATTATGCGCCCCTGAAAACGGCAATCAACGCGCAAATAGACAAGCTCCCTTTTGTCCATTCGTCATTTTTTACCACCGACATTTTAGAACAAGCAGCCGAAGCGCTAGTCAACGATACAAATGGTGTAATGAGCCATGTGTATTTTGTTTCGGGTGGTTCTGAAGCCATCGAAGCCGCAATCAAAATGGCGCGCCAGTATTTTGTTGACACAGGCAAACCCAGTAAACGCTACTTCATCGCGCGCAAGCAAAGCTATCATGGTAATACGCTAGGTGCGTTGTCGTTAGGGGGGAATGAAGCAAGAAAGGCACCTTATAAGGATATTCTCATTGGCGCAAACCATATTTCTGCTTGCTATGAGTACCGTGAAAAGCAACCCGATGAAAGCGCAGAAGCCTATGGGCTGCGTGCTGCCAACGAATTAGAGGCAGAAATTTTACGCCTAGGCGCTGAAAACGTCGCCGCGTTTGTTGCCGAAACGGTCGTTGGGGCAACGGCAGGGTGTCTGCCACCAGCGCCGACTTATTTTAAGCGAATTCGTGAGATTTGTGACCAATACGATGTACTGCTGATTCTCGATGAGGTAATGTGTGGTATGGGGCGTACTGGCACATTACATGCCTATACCCAAGACGGAATCACCCCTGATATTCAGGCAGTTGCCAAAGGCATTGCCGCTGGCTATCAACCACTGGGCGCGGTGTTTATGAAAGCCTTTATTGTCGATGCAATCCGACAAGGCGCTGGTTTTTTTCAGCATGGGCATACCTATATTTGTCACGCCACTGCGGTTGCGGCAGGCTTGGCAACGCAGCGTATTATCAAATCTGAAAATTTATTGGATAATGTGGTCAAACAAGGTGATTACTTGAGTCAACGCTTGCACGAACAGCTAGCGGATAAGCCCTATGTTGGGGAAATTCGTGGACGAGGATTGTTTAAAGGGATTGAGTTGGTTGCCGATAAAGCCAGCAAAACACCGCACGATGCCTCATTGCCGATTGCTTCACGTATTCGCGCAGTGGCGATGGACAATGGACTGATGTGCTATCCAATTGCTGGAACGATTGATGGCGTCAATGGCAACCATGTTTTGCTGGCGCCTGCCTATATTATTCAAGCGCATGAGATAGATGAAATCGTTGATAAACTAGAAAAAACGATAACAACAGTAATGGACGGAATCGCAACAAAATGAGTGCATCATCGCCGTCATTAGCGCCATCATCATCGCCGTCATTAGCGCCGATGGTGCTAGCAGTAGCGCCGAACGGTGCGCGTAAACAATATGACGACCATGCCGCATTACCACTAACCGCGGATGAACTCGCTGATACTGCGGTGAACTGCTTGGCGGCGGGGGCTTCTATGATGCATCTTCATGTGCGTGATGCGAATTTGGCGCATAGCATTGATGCAACACGTTACAATGCGGCATTTGATGCCATTCGTCAGCGCGTCGGCGAGGAACAATTATTTTTACAAGCAACAACAGAGGCAGTGGGTCTATTTGATACAGCCGCTCAAATGGCCGCTGTGCGAGAACTGGCCGCAAAACAAGCAGGGCAAGCGACATTTGGTGTATCAATCGCGGTTCGCGAGATGATGCCAGTGATAATTAGCGATTCCGTGATTGCGGATTTTTTTGCTTTTTTAAAAGACAGGACTATTTTGCCACAACTTATTTTGTATGATACGTCAGATTGTCAACGCTTACAGGATTTGCTGCATCGCCATGTATTACCTGGGCGAGCTTATCCTTGTTTGTTTGTGCTAGGGCGTTATGCCGATAATCAACAGTCGGATCCTAGCGAGTTATTACCCTTTTTTGCTAATATGACGGGTATCTCGAGCTGGATGGGTTGTGCATTTGGGCGCAAAGAATCTGCAGTAGCGGCGGCATCGGCGCTACTCGGTGGGCAAATGCGGATTGGCTTTGAAAATAACCTGCATTTAGCCGATGGACGATTGGCGGCGGATAATGGTGAATTGATTGCGCAAACCGCTAGCCAATTAGCGCGGTATCATCGACGGATTGCGACCTATGAGGAAACGAAAGCCCTCATGACCCCAGACTGGTAATGAAAATGGTGATGAAATTGATTAGCCCGACGCATTTTATTGTATAACAACGTAAATAACACACTATGCAACTTTGGAGCCCTTCAGCAGAAACAATCGACGCAGCACAGTCGACGCAGTTTATTAAAGCAATAAACAAAAAATATGAGGTAAATATCACTGATTTTCATCAGTTGTATGATTGGTCGATACGCAATGATTTGGACTTTTGGTCTGAGTGTTGGGATTTTTGTGGCGTGATTGGCGATAAAGGCGGGCGTGTCATCAGCGATGCTGACGCATTTTACCATCGTCGCTTCTTCCCTGATGGCCGACTTAACTTTGCCGAACATTTTTTGCAAAATCGTAGCGAGGATATCGCCATTATTTTTCGGGGCGAGGATCAGGTTGAAAAAACCATGACCTTTGCCACGTTGTATCGTCAGGTGGCGCAGCTTAGGCAGTTTTTAATCGCACAAGGCGTTGGCAAAGGCGATTGTGTTGCAGGGGTGTTGCCCAATATGCCAGAAACGGTGGTGGCGATGCTGGCGACGACATCATTGGGGGCGATTTGGTCGTCGTGTTCGCCCGATTTTGGTGAGCAGGGGTTATTAGATCGTTTTGGACAAATTGCCCCCAAAGTCTTATTTGTGGTCAATGGCTATTATTACAACGGGAAGTCTTTTGATTGTCGTGAAAAATTTGCAGCCGTTGTCGCAGCATTACCCAGTGTAAAACAAACCGTTGTTGTCGAGTATGCTGGGGATAACACGGCATTGGGTGGTGCGCGGTATTTGACGTTTGCCTCGGCACTGGCTGAATATCAGGCCGACACCATCGAATTTGAACGCTTTTCGTTTAACCATCCCGTGTATATTTTGTTTTCATCGGGGACAACGGGTAAGCCCAAATGCATTGTACACTGTGCTGGTGGCGTATTGCTACAGCATCTAAAAGAGCTCAAACTCCATGCCGATGTTAAATCAGGCGAGCGCCTGTTTTATTTTACGACTTGTGGTTGGATGATGTGGAATTGGTTAGTATCGGGGCTAGCAGCGGGTGCAACACTTTGTTTATACGATGGTTCTCCCTTTATTGACCAAGGCAAAGTACTGTTTGATTATATCGACAAAGCCAATATTAACCATTTTGGCGTGTCGGCCAAGTATATTGATGCGTTAAATAAAATCGACTTTTCGCCCGAAGATCACTATCACTTGGGTAGCCTGCGTTCGATTTTATCAACAGGTTCTCCGCTATCAGGGCATAGCTTTGACTATGTGTATGACAAAATAAAAACCGAGGTGTGTTTGTCCTCGATTTCAGGCGGGACGGATATTGTGTCGTGTTTTGTGTTGGGTTCACCCACGTTGCCAGTTTATCGAGGTGAAATACAAACGCGCGGGTTGGGTTTGGCTGTTGATGCATTTGACGATGCTGGTCATCCCGTTCGCAGCGCCAACAATGCCGATAATGCCAGCAACGCCGATAACGCCAAAGGTGAACTCGTCTGTAAAAAGCCCTTTCCTTGTATGCCCATCAGATTTTGGCAGGATGTGGGTGACGAAAAATACCACGAGGCTTATTTTTCGCGGTTTAATGGCGTGTGGTGTCACGGTGATTTTGTTGAAATCACCGTGCATCATGGATTGGTTTTTCACGGGCGTTCAGACAGCATTCTAAATCCGGGGGGCGTAAGGATTGGGACGGCTGAAATTTATCGTCAGGTTGAAAAAGTCGCCAACGTGGTTGATTCGGTGGTGATAGGCCAGCAGTACGAAGACGATATCCGTGTGGTGTTATTTGTCCAGCTGTGCGATGGGGAAAAGCTATCTGATGCGCTAATCAATGAAATCAAGCAAACCATCCGCCAAAATACCACGCCGCGCCATGTGCCTGCGGTCATTTTGCAGGTCGATGCCATCCCCAAAACCAAAAGCGGCAAAGTCGTGGAGATTGCGGTGCGTGACGTGGTGCACGGTCAGCCCATTAATAATCTGACGGCGCTCGCCAATCCTGAGGCGCTAGATGCATTTAAAAACCGCCCTGAGTTGGCCTAGTAAAGGGAAAGTAGGAGCTGGGTGGTTAAATGTATTTGTTTGCGTAGATTTTATTATTTATATTTTTGATAAAAAAATAGAAATCAGATGAATTGCACATATTGAATATTAGGCGTTGCTTTGACTGCAATAGTAACAGGCATATTAATACCAATAATGTTAAATGAAATGAAAGAATTTGCTAAAAATTTGGTTTGTAGAGGTAATCCTCCCATTTTTAAACGCATTTAAAAGCAGAGGGTACGCAACCATTATCGGTGCTCTGCAGAGAATAAAATTTACGATTTAAAGATGGTAACCATTTGGGCTTTTCATGGTATTATTGCTGTTTCAATAGATTACTTCTTGTATGCATATAATTAAAAGGACTCCATTTTTTGTTGAGCAGATCAATGTGCGAGAAAACTAACTATCAGAAAGAAAAATAACATAAGGGCTAATAAGCTATGAATGAAAATTGGGTAGACATTTATTATTTTACATTCGCCACTTGGGTCTATTTTTATTTCTATATTTCTTATTGGGTATTGTTATTAAATAATAAATTCAATAACGAAGAAAAACGATCTACTTGCTACAGACGACATACGATATCAACCTGTATTGTGCTTATTTTTATCGTAGTAAATACATTTAGTGACGTGTTTGATGGTATTCGATTTTCAGACAGAATACCGATGATTTTATTTTCTCTTTTTTTAATAGGCTTGATTTTTGTGTTTTGGAAAATTAGGGAGAGAGTGTGATTTTTTGTATCTTATTTATTATTCTTTGGGTGATACACTTATTTACTGTTAATTTGTTTTTAAATAACTTATTAATTAGAGCGGCGTTAAAGAAAAACAATCAGCAAGATAGCAAAATTCACTCCAAATCAGAGACTCTTCTTACCTTAGTCGTGGTTTTCGCTTTTTTTTATTTCATGATAGGATTTGCGTACGCAGGTTCGCTTGTCTGGGAAAATAGGCTATCGCTTTTTCAAGCGAGCTTTCTTCTTATTGTTACGGCATTGATTAGTCCATTGATCTTTAGAAAAAAAATAAAAACAATAAGAGGGGCTTTTTGCTCAACTGGCTAACGCACGCATGAGCGGCGAATACATGGCAGACGACATTAGCGAAACCGTCGGGGGGCTCTCATTTTTAACCGCGTTTAAAAGTAGCTGTTATGCAGCTACTAGTATTTGCTTTTCTGCTCACGTGATTTCATCATCGAAGTCACCGTCATCGTCATGGCTGTCATCACTGTCACCGTCATCTAAACCGTTATCTAAATCCTCATCTTCATCGATTTCATAAAACAGGGGGATATCCGCAAAGGTCAATGCGTCATCCGTATCATCTGCTTGGTCGTTAGGCAGTGTTGCGATAAGGTCGCTCATGTCGGCAGGAATTTCGGTCTCAAATGTCATGAGCTCGCCAGTGCTAGGATGGATAAAAGCCAACGTCCTCGCATGCAGCGCTTGTCTGGGAAAGCCCAAGATGCGTTCGCGGGTTTCGGCATCCAGCCCTTTGGGGATGCGCTGGCGTCCACTGTATAGCCCATCGCCGATGATAGGGTGGCGAATGTGTGCCATATGTACACGGATTTGATGGGTGCGCCCTGTTTCTAATTGGCATTCGATGAGTGTCAGTCCTTTGAAATGTTGCAGGATGTGGTAATGGGTAATGGCTTCTTTGCCGCCTGGCGTGATTGCCATGCGTAGTCGGTCATTGCCTGAACGCCCAATACGGGCATTGACCGTGCCGCCACCACTAAATTGCCCCGCGACTAATGCGACATAATGGCGCTTAACCGAACGAGATTGTAGTTGCTGCACGAGGCTAAATTGCGCTTCGATGGTTTTGGCCACCACCATGACGCCGCTGGTGTCTTTGTCTAAGCGATGGACAATCCCTGCACGCGGCACGTGTTGACATTCAGGGAAATGATACAGCAGCGCGTTGAGTAGCGTATTATCGGGGTTGCCAGCGCCAGGGTGAACGACAAGGCCAGCGGGTTTATTGATGACAATAACGGCAGCGTCTTGGTAAATAATCTCTAGGTCAATTGACTGGGGTGTGTGGTCGCATTGGGCTTTGCTAATGAGTTCGCCTGTGATGGTATCGCCCAGATGCACACGTTGTTTGGGTGTGCTGGTTGCTTGGTTTAGCTGTACATCCCCTGATTTGATTAGTGTTTGTAAATGGCTGCGGGATAGATCGGGTAATAGGCGCGCTAACGCCACATCAAATCGCAAATTATCTAGCGATGCATCAATAATGAAATGAATGGGTTGCGCAGTATGCTGTGAGGTGCCTTGTGTGGTTTCTTTGATGCTCAAGTCGGCTGTACTATCTAAGGGGGATTTTGGGTTAGGCATTATCTGTTATCTTTGGTGGCTGTTAGACGAGGTGTTAGGTAAAGCGTCGTCATCACGGATGATATCAGGAATCCCGAGCTGTTTAATTAGCCGTGCGGTTTCACCGAGCACTAAGCTCACATTGCTATCACGGACGGTTGGTAGTAACGCACGGGCTTGACGCACCTGCTCAAAATCTAACACGGCGCTGATGAGCGCTGGCGCTTGGTCGGCTTGTGCTAACACTTTGCCAAAAGGATCTAAAATTCGAGAACCGCCCCAAAAGGTTAGATCTAGCTCGGTGCCTGTTCGATTGACCATGACAGATGGCGCACCATACATCATCGAGTAAAAATGCATCGTGCTACTCCAACCATTGGGGTTATCGAATGCTTCGCCGACTGCTTCAACACCAGAGCTTATCGGTGAGACCAGCAGTGTTG
This sequence comes from Ostreibacterium oceani, assembly GCF_009362845.1. Taxonomy (NCBI): domain Bacteria; kingdom Pseudomonadati; phylum Pseudomonadota; class Gammaproteobacteria; order Cardiobacteriales; family Ostreibacteriaceae; genus Ostreibacterium; species Ostreibacterium oceani. The sequence goes on from NZ_WHNW01000010.1 coordinate 60,843, forward strand.
CACCGTGCAAAAATGCCAAGTGTGTCAGTGCGGGGTTCCACAGGTCGGCACAAATTAGCAAACCCATACGCCAATCAGCAGTCAGTGATTTGGTGTCAACAAAGCGACCTTGGGCATAGTATTTGGTTTCAATCAGTTTGCCATAAGAGGGCAGGTTGATTTTACGGTGGATGTAAACGAGGCGACCATTTTGATAGACGCCTGCCGCGTTGTAGAATTGCGCGGCTGGGCCTTCTTCGATAAAGCCAACAATAATGCGCATGTCCCCTGCGAATTGAGATAAAGCGACTAATCTAGGGTCGTCTCGTTTCATGGTGACTGCTAATAAATTTTCAGCGCCGTAATGCCCCACGAGGCTTAGCTCAGAGAAGACGAGCAAATCGATGTTTTCGGCTTTGGCTTGTTCGATATAAAATCTGTGCTGTTCGAAATTAGCAGACAAATCGCCGGTTATTGAGGCAAATTGTGCCGCACCGATATGAATGTTACTTTGCGTTTTATTTTGCGCGTTATGCGCGAAATGGTTGGTCTGAGTCATACATTGCCTATTGCTTACCTATTGCTTACCTATTGCTTACCTATTGCTTACCTATTGCTTATTGCAAACAGATTGGTTGATTGAAATAATTTACCCTAATTATCTCCTAATTGTCCCCTAATTGCGAGGCGGATTAAGATAAACTGCCAACCATGTTGCGGGGCTGCACCCATTCGTCAAATTGTGCTTCGGTTAGCAGCCCGAGCTCAATGGCGGCCGCCTTTAAGGTGGTGCCGTTGTTGTGCGCGGTTTTGGCAATTTTGGCTGCATTGTCATAGCCAATATGCGGGTTTAGCGCGGTGACTAGCATTAATGATTTGTCGAGTTGCTCTTGGATGCGCGGGTAATTCGGCTCGATACCGATTGCACAATGTTCATTAAACGAGACACAGGCATCTGCGAGTAACTGAGCAGATTGCAGTAGATTAGCCGCCATCACGGGTTTGAAAACATTGAGCTCAAACTGCCCTTGGGTGCCAGCAAAGGTAATGGTGCTATCGTTGCCAATGACTTGCGCACAGACCATGGTCATGGCTTCGCATTGCGTGGGGTTGACTTTGCCGGGCATGATAGATGACCCTGGTTCATTCTCGGGGATAAGGATTTCACCGATGCCCGAACGTGGACCAGAGGCGAGCAAACGAATATCATTGGCGATTTTATAAAGCGCGACAGCTAGCTGCTTTAACGCGCCGTGTGTTTCTACCATGGCATCGTGTGCGGCTAGGGATTCAAACTTGTTTTTGGCGGTTTTAAAGGGTAGTCCCGTAAATTCAGCCATATACTTGGCTGTTGCGATGTCATAGCCTTTGGGTGTATTTAGCCCAGTGCCAACGGCGCTGCCACCAAGGGCTAATTCGCTGAGGTGAGGCAACGTATTGTTGATGGCTTTAATCGCAAAATCGAGCTGGGCGACATAGCCTGAAAACTCTTGGCCAACCGTCAGTGGCGTGGCATCCATGAGGTGCGTGCGTCCGATTTTGACAACCTCGTTAAATGCAGTGGCTTTGGCATGCAAGGTGTCGCGTAAAAGGCTAATACCAGGTAAGGTGGTTTCAACGACTTTTTTATACGCCGCGATATGCATGGCGGTGGGGTAGGTGTCATTTGAAGATTGCGATTTGTTGACATCATCGTTTGGGTGTACGGTAGGTTTTTCACCTAACTGCCCACCAGTTAGCACTTGTGCGCGATTGGCAATGACTTCGTTGACATTCATGTTGGACTGTGTGCCAGAGCCTGTTTGCCAAATAACCAGCGGAAATTGATCATCGAGTGCGCCAGCGAGAATTTCATCACAAACTTGCCCGATTAAGTCCTTTTTATCCTCGGGTAATACGCCTGCATCCGCGTTGGCATAGGCCGCTGCTTTTTTTAAATAAGCAAATGCATAGATGATTTCCTGCGGCATAGAGCCTGCTGGCCCGATTTTGAAATTATTGCGTGAGCGTTCTGTCTGTGCACCCCAATATTTATCGGCGGGAACTTTGACCTCGCCCATCGTATCGTGTTCGATTCGGTAGTTTATGGTATTCATGTTATGACCTTTGGTATCAAGTGATTATCAATGATTACATTTGATTTTTCGTTTTGGCGGTATGCCGCAAAAAAAAATAAAAAAAGCGTTAAAAAGACCCAAATTGAGTTGGGGCAGCCATAAAAATGGTTGATGTTTGATGGTTATTGTCATTAAAAAATACACAAAAATCAATGAGAATATTGCCTAGACCATTATTTGTTGGGGTTTTGTGATACGATAAAATCATCAATGAGTGGCTAACCCACTGTAAATCAATCGCAAAGATCTGGAGGACTCAATGACAACCACTGTATTTACCTTTACCGTCGATGGGGCGGATAACTTGCTGCATATTGTGGCCGATAGTGCCTGTCGCGAGGCTTTTATTATCGACCCTGCTTGGGATGCGTCTGCCATCATTCAACAACTTGAGCAATATCAGCTAACGCCTGTTGGGATTTTACTGACGCATACCCACGCCGATCACACCTCCGCGGTCAAACCACTGCTCGCCAAATACGACATACCAGTTTATGTGAGCGAGGCAGAGTATGCCGTTGGGCGCATTCATTTGGATAAGCCACATTGGGTGCGCGATGGTGATTGCATCAATTTGGGGGCGCAGAAAATTGAAGTGATTGCTACGCCAGGCCATACGGCAGGCGGTGTGACGTACAAAACCAATAACGCGTTGATTGTGGGTGATACGTTGTTTATTGACGGTTGTGGTCACTGTGATTTTCCTGATAGCGATGCGCACCAGCTATTTGATAGCTTGCAACGCTTAAAAAGTTTGGCGGATGCATTATCAATTTATTGTGGTCATGATTACGGGCAGCAACCCATTGATTCATTGGGGCGTCAGAAACAAACTAACCCCTATTTGTTGATTGAGGACCGAGCATTTTTTGTGGCATTTCGGATGCATTTGCAAAGCCAGTACCGTTCGATTCCGTTTGAACCCAGCAGTGCCGAAGCAATGCAACAAATTTATCAGCGCCACGCGCCATTTTAACGGGTTAATAGACACCTTTTAGGTAGGCTAGTTTTTGTCAGTCGTTTTTAAAGGGGTATCTTTGAAGGGGTATCTTTAAAGGGGTATCTTTAAAGGGGTATCTTTAAAGGGGTATCTTTAAAGGCATAAACAATTGAGCAAGCGATAGCGAAAATAGTAGTGAAAGTAGTAGCGAAAATAGTAGCGAAAGACAGTCGTGAAATGAAGGCAGTGACCGTGTTAATGCGAGCAATGCGAAGCGTTCCTGACGTGGTTTGGTTACTGAGTGCCCAAGCCATTACGTTAATAATTTGTCTATATGGCGCTTGGATTCCAAATGATTGGGCGGTGTTGCTTGCCTTATTGGTCGGTGCAACCGCTTTTTACCGTGGGTATTTCCTTGTGTTGGGATTGTGTCTGGCGGTAGTGGCATTGGGTTGGCAGACACAGTATCCTGCGACAACGTCCTTGGATAACTGCACCTTTTGGGCGACGGTCAAGGCCAGTGGCAAAGCCACTAAGCGCGTACTACTCGCGACAGAGCCAATTGACTGCGCAGCGGCATCGGCAGGTGCATCGGCGGCAGGTACATCGGCAGGCACATCGCAATTATCACTGGCAAAACAAACGCTGCTATTATGGGATAATACGTCACAGTTTGTCGACCAGGCGGATAAGCGATGGCAATTGACGGGGCGGTTAGTGCCAGTACATTCTCGTGTCAACGCCCATGATTTTGATTATGAGAAATACTTGATTAGCCAATCGGTGTATTATGAATTAAAGTCATTCAAAGTCCTTGCTCACGATGACCGTGCCAACACCTTGGTAAAATGGCGCCATGCTTTGCGCACGCAATTTGAACGACACTTAGCGCCCAATAATGCCGCCATCGTCACCGCGTTGGTGACAGGCAGTCGTGATGAATTGTCTCGGGCGCAAAAAGACACGATGCAAAGCACGGGGACTAGTCATTTATTAGCCATCTCTGGGTTACACGTTGGGCTAGTTGGGTTATGGACGTGGGTGATTGCACAAGGGCTTTGGGCTTTATTTACCCGAGGTGCTGGTCGTGTCTTGCCGATACAAGTTGGTGCCGTTGTTGCGCTGGTGGTTATCGTGGCCTATGCGGCGTTAACGGGCTTTGATACGCCAGTCAAACGCGCAACCATTATGTTTTCATTGTTGATTATCTCTTGGTTGATGCGGCGGGAGTTGACGATACAGAGTTTATTGCTGGCCGCGGCGATGGTTTTATTGGTGGATCCTTATGCCTTGCTCTCGGTGGGGTTTTACTTATCGTTTATTGCGACCTATGTGGTGATGTGGTGCGCAAGACTGAGCTGGCCGCCGTTTTTGAAAATTCTGATGATGCAGTTATTGATTATGTTGGTACTGTTGCCGATTGTCTGGTTAACCTTTGGTTATATCAGTTTATCGGCTTTGGCGGTCAATTTGCTGGTAATTCCGTGGCTGACTATGTGGGTGCTACCGTGGGCATTGTTGGTTGGGGTGGCGAGTGCGATTCACCCCGTAGTGGCCGCACCGATTTGGCTGCTGTTGGACTTTTCGGTAACCGCCATGTGGTCAGTAATCAGCGCGTTTGATGAATTGGACTGGATATTGTCGCCTACGTTTCGTCCAAGCCTTTATCAAGTTATTGGGTGGGTTTCGCTTTATCTTGTGGTGCTTTTGTGTTGGCGGGCTAAGCAAAAAAAACCGCATCGCCGTCAATTTGATTTGCTGTGTGGTTTGTCGGTGCTACTCGGGATGCTAGGGTTGTTTTTATGGCCAAACTTATCGATTCGTCAGCAAGGCGAATTTTGGCTGGCGGACGAGCGGCAAACCAGTGTCCTCGTTCACAATGGCAGCGAAGCAATAATCATTGACCCAGGGCGGCGTTATCGTCAGATTAATACCGCAGAAAAATGGCAACGGCTGCTAAGCGCGCAGCAATTAACGCTAGACACCATCGTATTAACCGATGATAAAATTAGTAAGATATCGGCAACGGCAACACTGTTGGCGGCATTCCCAGAGGCAACAGTCATTACGCTAAAACCGATGGATTTGCCGTTTGCGGCCAGCTACTGCCAGCCCGTTTCGCTTGTCAATATTCAGCTACGCATTGACATGACAACCAGTGCTTGCCGTGGTCAAATCCAGTGGTACGATGAGACCTTTAACCTGCTGACAGATGAAAAAGCTAAGACTGAGGACGTTAACGCACCACTGGATACGCATGCCGCTTATGCGAATTCTGTATATGCGAATTCTGTTTATGCACATGCCGTTTTGCGTTGGCAGGGGGCTAACTATGATGCCCAGCGCTTAGGGCAGGTAAGGCTTGTGCGACATTTAAGCGGCAAAACGGCTAATGGCGACAGTCCAGTCACACTGCATTATGCGCGACAAACGGCAAGGGCTTGGCGGCATCGTGTTATGCCTTAATGCGGTGTGTTACCTGTTGAGTGAGGTGCTCGGCTGTTCTAGCCGATTGTTTTAGTCGATTATTTTAGTTTGCGGCGTTTTAGTCCATAACGTTTTAATCCATAAAGGATAAATCAGCAACCAGCGTTGCAACCATCATGGCTTTGATGGTGTGCAGGCGATTTTCGGATTGGTCAAAGACGATTGATTGTGTGCTTTCAAACACGCTGTCACTGACTTCTAAGCCCATTAACCCATACTGCTCAAAGATTTTTTTGCCGATAATGGTTTCATCGTTATGAAAGGCGGGTAGGCAGTGCATAAATTTGACCGCTGGATTGTGTGTTTTTTCTAACAAGCTATCGTTGACTTGAAAATCACGGAGCAGTGCGATACGCTCTCCCCATGCCGATTCAGGCTCACCCATCGAGACCCACACATCGGTGTGCACAAAATCACACCCCGACAAGGCGTGGTCTTTGTCTGCGGTGATAGTGATTTTAGCACCAGATTGCTGTGCAATTGTCTGGGCTTTGTCGATGATAGATTGATTAGGTCGTAGGGCGTCAGGGCATAACAAACGAACATCCATGCCCATGATGGCGCCCGCCAGCAGCGACGTATTGGCCATATTAAATCGGCAGTCTCCGACAAAACAATAAGCAATGTCGCTAAGGGGTTTGTTGCTATGTTCGCGCATGGTGAATAAATCAGCCAGCCCTTGTGTAGGATGAAAATCATCGGTCAGTCCATTGTAAACAGGGACGCCAGCGTATTGCGCGAGTATCTCAACCTGTGCCTGCGAGTAACCACGGTATTGAATGGCATCATAGACGCGCCCCAATACTCTGGCGGTATCTGCCATGGATTCCTTGTGACCGATTTGGCTGCCAGAAGGGCCTAAGTAGGTGACGTTTGCCCCTTGGTCATGGGCGGCGACCTCGAATGAGATACGAGTCCTTGTTGAGGCTTTTTCAAAAATAAGGGCGATATTTTTCCCTTGTAAATACGGTGTTTCGGCCGCTGTTTGTTTCTCGTGTTTTAGGTGTGCCGCGAGATTTAATAGCTGGGTGATGTCCGCTTGTTGATAATCAATTAGCTTGAGTAAATGTTGTTGATAAAAGGGGTTGTGATAAGTGGTTTGATGATTCATTGGATATTGGGGGTTATTTGAAGGTAACAGATAGTCATTTAATGGTTTTTAGTGGGTGCTTGAATGAGTGTTTGAATGAGTGTTTGGCTGATTGTGTAGACAAATCTTTAAAAATCTAAACACAGTCTAAACACGCGCTAAACGCAGATGCGCTTGGTACGTTAAGCCAACAAGTTGCAATTAGCGCCTGAGAAATGTCGGGTTAAATGCCATGACCAAAATGGATAAACTGCGATAAGTCAACGCCTTCGAGGACATTTTGATTCATGTCTTGGCTGGGGTGTTGGGTTTTGTTTTGTCCGACTTTAATCGCGGGTACGCCAACCACGGTTGCATTGGCAGGTACGTCTTGTAATACAACGCTGCCCGCGCCAACTTTGGCATTAGCGCCGATTTCGATGTTGCCCAAAATCTGAGCGCCACAACCAATTAAGACGCCACTACGCACCTTTGGATGTCGATCACCGCAGTCTTTGCCCGTGCCCCCCAGTGTAACGCCTTGCAAAATAGAGACGTCATCGCCGATAACCGCGGTTTCGCCAATAACAATGCCTGTGGCATGGTCGAACATAACGCCTTGACCAATGCGCGCAGCAGGGTGAATATCAACACCAAACACAGCCGAGCTGCGGCTTTGGATATAAAGCGCTAGGTTTTTGCGGTTTTGTTGCCAAAGCGTATTGGCGACTCGGTGGATTTGTATAGCGTGATATCCTTTTAAATACAATAAAATAGTTAGCGTTTGATTGATTGCAGGGTCGCGTTCGTAAACGGCGGTGATATCATAAGCAGCCGCATCGGCGATTGCTGGGGCTTGTTCGTAAGCGTCTAAAAAGAGTTCGTATAGCGTAATCATTGGGAGTACGCCATCACTCAATTTGTTGGCTGCCATAAAACTCAACGATGATGGTAAATTGTCGTGTTTTAGGACAAAGGCATGCACAAAACTGGCGAGCAAGGGTTCGTCTTGAATGACCTGCTCGCCTTCTTGACATAAATGCTGCCAAACACGCTGCGGTGACGCGGTGTGTGGTGTTTCTTTGGCAGCGTTTGTGTGTGCTTGCATGGGTGTGTAGGGGTTAATTGTCCAGCGCCTAGTTATTGTGGCTAGTTATTGGCGCTGTTTGCTGCGCGACTTTTAGACACCCACTTCCAGACCAAGGGCATCACCGCGCAAGCCAAAACGATCTTGACAATCTCGCCTGGGATAAAAGGGATGATGCCAGCAGCTAACGCTTTTTCAACACCGATAAGCAAACTAAGCCACGCGCCACCAAATAGATAAATAACGGCAGTGCCTAGCGTCATGGCAAAGGCGGTGTGTTTTACGGTCCGATCCCAGCCTTTTTCAGCGAGCAGGCCACATAATGCCGCGGCAAAGACAAAACCAATGAGATAGCCGCCTGTGGGACCGACCATATAGGGAATGCCAGCGCCTGTTGCAAAGACGGGCAAGCCCAATGCGCCTTGCGCTAAATAAAATAGTACCGTTGATGCACCTAAGCGCCAGCCAAAAGCCATGCCAATCACCAAGACGGCAAAAGTTTGCATGGTAAAAGGAACCGGGATAAATGGAATCGACAGCTTGGCCGATAGGGTGAGTAATAAACTACCCGCAATGGCTAAGCCAACCTGTACGGGCAGTGAATGGATTGATTGAGGCAGTAGCGTGTGAGTTAGCGTTTTGGTGATAGTCATTGACATAAGGCTCTCCAGTAAAGGTAATGCGTTAATTAAGTTAATTAAAGTACGAGTTAATTAAAGTACGACATGAATTCCAGTACGTATAACAACCTATTCTACCGATAATTTCCACTAAAATCATCACTAAATTCGCTATTTTTACTTCGGTTGCTTATGGTTGCTCACGGTTGCTTATCTTTATTGTCTGTTGGTTGTTTTTTCTGGGCGAGTTATCGGCTGAATTGCTTGCAGGTGTTTTTGCCCATTTCTTAGCGACGCTTTAGCTATTTTGGGGTAAATAAATATCAAAACGGGTGGTTTTGCTTTGATATGTTAAGTCAGGTGGGCAGTTGGCAAGCGGTGGTGCATAGGATGGTCGCTTTACGATAATGCGTGCGTTGTTTTTTTGTGCATTAATCAACAAGGTGTCGCTATCGGCATCATCGCCAACGGTTGCGTGTAGTACTTGCATGGATTTTTTTACGAGGGCTTTTTTTTGCCGCGGTGGGTACATCGGGTCGAGGTAAATACACGGTGTGGCAAAGTCTTTAACCAGTGTATTGGCATCGCCGAAGCGATAATCGATGTGGGGTGGTGTCTGTGTGTGATGTTGTTCATTGGTTTGTGCGGATATACGCGCTAAAGCGCGATTGACCATCACATAGAGCAATGGATGCCGCTCAATCGCGGTAATCTGTACGCCACGCCCAGCAAGCATAAAACTGTCCTGCAGTAATCCAGGTGTGGCGTCTAATAGCGCTTGCGGTAGTTTGCCTTTGATTTTGATGGCGTTTACTAGTGGTTCTTTGCCGAGGTAGTGGTTGCGGTGGCGGTATTTGCCCGTACCAAAGTCAATGGCTAAATTGAGCGCGGGATGCTCGGTATGCTGTAGGTGAAAAACGCCATCGACACAATCGAGCTGCCAGCTTGCGGATGCGCTAATAACATAGTGTTGCGACAAGAATTGTGCGGTGCTAGCATCAATCGCTGGCGTGAGTTTGAGCGTGGTTAGCATGGTGATAAAGGATAATCAGCTTCTTATCAATTGATTATTGATTTAGCATACACAGGTGGCCATGCCGCAATTAAAGGTGACCAAATGATCAGCTTGGATGCGAAAATGTACCGTTTCACCCACGGCGTAATTTGCATGGCTAGAAAAGTTGGCAATCAAGTTAATGTCATTAAAATTAATCTCGTAAAGCGTGCTGGCACCATGGAAGTATTTGCTGACGACACGACCTGCCAGCGGAGAGTGTTTGTCCTCCACAATGTCGTCTGGACGCAGTAACAGGCAAAGCTCGGTACCAATGGGTTCGATAAAGGTTCGGTCGCTATGGATGCTGCCAAACGCACAGTCTAGCCGCTCGGGTGCCGAGATTCGTGCGCTCACCATAATACCTTGCCCGACAAAGTTGGCGACAAAGGGCGTTTTGGGTTCGTGATAAATGTTGTAAGGTAAATCCCAATGAATGATTTTGCCCTCGCGCATCAGGCCAACATGATCCGAGACGGCAAATGCTTCGCGTTGGTCGTGTGTCACCAGGATAACTGAGATATCAAGTGATTTTAGTAGCTTACCTAAATCTCTAACGAGGCGTTCGCGCAGATTGGCGTCCAAACTCGCAAAAGGCTCATCCATCAGAAGTAGCGCGGGTTTAGGGGCAATGGCGCGCGCGATGGCAACCCGTTGTTGTTCGCCGCCTGATAGTTCGTGGGCAAAGCGTTTTTCGTAGTGGGGTAATCCCACCATTTCCAATAGTTCATTGACGCGTATGCGGATTTGTTGCGAGGTGAGCTGTTTTTTAATCCCAAATGCAATATTGTCAAAAACGGACAAATGCGGAAATAGCGCGTAATCTTGAAAAATCATACCGAGGTGGCGTTTTTCAGGCGGGATGACCTGTTTATCCGAAGACAACAGTTGTTGGTTGACGATAATTCTACCTGTGTCTGGTGGGTAAAACCCAGCGATAAGGCGCAGTAGTGTCGTCTTTCCACAGCCGCTCGGACCGAGCAGTGTGGCAACCTTGCCTTTGGCTAGTTGAAAATTGATATCGTGTAAAACGGGTTTGTCGTCGTAAGAAAATGTGATATTTTCGACAGTTAAAAACTCATGCATAGTCATACCTCGAGAAGTATTGTAGAATTAAAACACAGTGGCGTAAACCTTTTTCAAATTGCAATGCGATTTATCTGTGGTGGCAGCGCAAGAAGTCGGCTGTTTTCGTCATTGGCATTACATTGCTATTACATTGGTATTAGTGTTGCCTTTGTTATTGGTATTGGTTTTGTGTGTTGGTCTTGATTTATTACGGGCGAGCGAATTGTGATAGACTAAATTTTGCCAGACTAGATTGTAGGCTAGATTGTAGGCTAGGCTTTGCGCTAGATTTTGATTTGCTTAAACGCGAGGTGATTGAACGAATGGATAAAACAACAGAAATAAAAGCAGCGGTTTTTGATCAGCTAGTCAGCCATTTGCAGGCGCACCCTGAAATTCAGAATATTGATTTGATGATTCACGGGCAGTTTTGCCGTAATTGTCTGTATAAATGGTATCACGCAGTCGCAGAGGCCCAAGGCGAAAGTCTAAGCCTTGAAGAAGCGCAAGAAGCCATTTATGGCATGCCTTATGCTGACTACAAAGCAGTGCACCAAACGCCAGCCAGTCCTGAAAAATTGGCGGCATTAGAAAAAATACACCAGACTAAGAAATAACCATGTTTATCGACGCGCACGGACGTGAAATTACGTATTTGCGGATTTCGGTGACTGACCGTTGTGATTTTCGCTGTGTTTACTGCATGAGCGAAGACATGACGTTTATGCCGCGTTCGCAGTTATTAACGTTAGAAGAAATAGCGAGGCTTGCCAAGATTTTTGCTGAGAATGGGGTGCGCCGTTTCCGCTTAACGGGTGGAGAACCACTGATTCGAAAAAACCTAGTTTGGTTAGTAAACGAATTATCAGGCTACCCGAATGTGCAAGAATTAGCAATCACCACCAATGGATCGCGCCTTAGTGAGCAAGCTGCGGCATTAAAAGCCGCAGGCATTACTAAGCTAAATATCAGTGTTGATACGCTAGATGTAGATAAATTTAAAGCCATTACTCGCATCGGACATTTGCCACAGGTTCTCAGTGGTATTCTTGCGGCTAAAGCGGCGGGTATTGGCTCGATTCGCTTAAATAGCGTGATTATGCGCGGACAAAACGATGATCAGATTTTGCCGTTAATTGCGTTTGCACGCCAGCATGCGTTAGATATCGCGTTTATCGAAGAGATGCCGCTAGGGGATATTGCGCATAATCGAGAAAAAACGTTTATTGCCAGCGATGAAATTCGGCAAACGATTCACCAGCGTTATCCACTGACCGAAGCACTAATAAAACCCCACGGCGGGCCAGCGCGATATTGGGTCTATGACGATGGTACGCAAGGTAAAGTCGGGTTTATTTCACCGCAGAGTTGTAACTTTTGCGCAACGTGTAATCGAGTCCGATTGACGGCTGAAGGGCGTTTGCTATTATGCTTGGGGCACGAGGATAGTCTGGATTTGCGTGCCTTTTTACGCAGCGGTAAATCTGATTATGAAATTGCCCAAGCTATTCAGCAAGGATTGCAGAAAAAACCAGAAAAACATGAGTTTACCGTCCAAGAGTCCCCAGTAGTATTTCGCCATATGAGCCATACCGGCGGTTAGACCTAATATTGTTTTATTTTTTGTCGTGTTAGCGCAAAAAATGCCGTGCAACTATGGTGATTCGCCAATCAGAAATTGGCTATTTTTGGGGGTGTAGTGCATTTCCTAATTGCTGGCATAAACAAAGATTAACTGCGGCTGAGCTGGCTGCTTTGCCTGAATAACGAGTAAATCAGCGCCGACGGTATTTTTAGTATCGAACCCCACCTAGCCGCAGTCTAGCCTGCGGCCATCACCAATTCATTTAAGACAATAAGTAACAAATAGTTAAATAATAAGTGGCTGGTTTTTCCATTAGTTCCTGTTGCGTTATGCTTGATTTTTTTCTAGCGGTGATGAAAAAAACATTGACTTATTATTACAGCAGTATTAAATTCGCTTAAGGTAGCAATCGTAAATCTTTATAACATTTTGGTTTGGTTTATATGCTGCAATTAGCATGACCTAACTCGCATGGGCTAACTCGCATGGTCTAACTGGTATGTTTTAATTAGTATGGTTTTACGTATGCACCGTGATTAAAGCGTGAAATATTTGTCAACAAAGTTGTTTGTTAAAAAATACTATTTAACCCGTCGCTAAAGGGCTTTATGACTTTAGTCGATTTCACTTAGGATATTCTACTTAGGATATTTTACTTAGGAGATACGTCGTATGAATGCAACGCAAAAGCAGTTGGGTCTGTGGACTGTTGTTTTACTTATCTTTGTGCCGACTTTCGGTTTTCGTAATATTACCAATAATAGTGTCGTGCTAGGCGCGACGGCCATTCCATCTTGGCTTATTGTTGCGGTATTGTTCTTTTTACCCTTGTCTATTATCATTGCCGAGCTGGCCTCAAGCAGCAGTAGCAAAGGCGGTGGCATATATAGCTGGATTGCATGAACGCTGGGCATTTATCGGAACCTGGTCTTATTTTGTGGCGGGTTTGTTTTACTTGCAGGTCGTTTTTTCAAAAATTCCCATTATTATTTCTTGGATGCTATTTGGTGAAAATCGATTTACGGATGATATGGCCAACTGGTTACCGATTTTGGGGATAGGGTTTGCGATCGCTTTGACTTGGGTGGCAACCCGTGGCGTACAAAAGTTCTCGAAACTGAGTGATTTAGGGGGTGTTTTTACGATTATCATTACCGTTTTATTTATTGTTTTTGCGATGCTGGGTAATTGGACAGGCACGCCATCACCGACTGAAATCACGGTTGAAACCATGACGCCCACCTTTGATTTGGGCTATTTCTCGACGTTTTCATGGTTGCTCTTTGCGGTGGCTGGGGCCGAGGTCGCGGGTACTTATGCCAAAGAAACAAAAAATGCCAAGCGCAATTTCCCGCTGGCGGTGTTGATCGCGACCTTGATGATTGCGTTGGCTTATGTAATCGGCTCAGTGGCAGTGAGCCTAGTGGCATCACCAGACGAAATGAAAGCCGCAGGGCTTGCCGATTCGGGATTTGTTGTCTATCAGCTTTTGGCAGAGCAATGGGGAATGAATGGAAAAATCGTGGTACAACTTTATTCCGCTATTTTCTTAGTCACTGGTATTGCCGCTTATATCGTATGGATGGAATCGCCCATTCGTGCGATGTTTACTGATGTGCCTGCGCACACGTTCCCTAAGTTTTTAACCAATACCGACGAAAATGGTATTTTGAAAAATGCCTTGTGGACACAGTGTGCTATTTTGGTGGTGCTGATTGCGGTGCCGATGCTGGGTCTTGGTGGTGTCGAAGGGCTGCTTAGATTGCTAACGGATTTATCTTCACTGTCACTGGTGATTCCTTATTTGGTCTTGATTGCGGCTTATATCGCGTTTAAACGCAGAGAGAGAAACAAAGAAGATTTTGTTATCGTTAAATCCAAGCTTTTTGCCATGATGATGGCCGCCGTGTGTTTGACATTAGGCACGGCAGGCTTCTTTGGGGCTGGGCTGGCGTATGTTGATAGTACGGAACCCTTTGGCAAAATTTTGCCCGAGTTGCTGAAGTTATACGGTGGTCCGATTTTCTTGATTTTGGTTGGTATGGGCTTGGTTGCGCTCAATAAATCACGGAGCAAAAACAAGCTGGATAACGTGGTGACAAGCTAATCGTGCCTAATTAATGATAGAAAAGCACTAAAAATCTAACGCTTAGAGGGATTATGAATCAACTGTCGACTTATCCAATCGGCACCTCGGGCAAACCATGGGGTGCTGCCGAGGTGGCGCAGTGGCGAGCGCAGCAACAACCAAGCCGCCATTACCAAGAGGATGTGGTTAGCGTCATCGAGTCGCTACAAACAGACTGGGATGTAACGACCTATGGTGAAATTCAGTATGGTGATGATTATTTTACGCTGTATGCGCTGCAATCGAAAGATTGGGATCCTGACTTGCCCTGCGCGTTAATTACAGGTGGCGTGCATGGTTATGAAACCAGTGGGGTGTTGGGTGCGCTACGGTTTTTGACGCACGATGCCAACGCCTATACGGGGCGCATGAATCTGCTGGTTATTCCTTGTGTTAGCCCGTGGGCGTATGAACGCATTCAGCGGTGGAATTACGATGCGGTCGATCCTAATCGTTCGTTTATTGAGTCCAGCCCAGCGCAAGAGGCAGCGGCACTGATACACTTTCTCAAGCCCCTAAAAACTCAGTTTATTGTCCATATTGATTTACACGAGACAACGGATACGGATGAATCAGAATTTGCGCCAGCCAAAGCCGCCCGCGATGGTGTGGTATTTGAGCCATGCCCCATTCCTGACGGGTTTTACTTGGTCGCGAATGCCGCCAAGCCTGTGCCAGATTTTCAGGCCGCTATCATTGCTGCCGTGCAGCATGTGACGTATATTGCCGTTGCAGATGAGAATGGCTGTTTAGACGGGACACCTATGGCAGCAAGGGGTGTGCTGAATTCATCGGTACAAGGGGTTTGTGCTGATGTCACCAATGCGGCTTATACGACAACGACCGAAGTCTACCCCGATAGCCCTATGACAACGCCCGAGCAGTGTATCAAGGCGCAAACGGTGGCCGTCTGCGCTGGACTGGACTTTGTATTATCGCGCTAATTGGCGCATTAATTCATTAATTGGCGCACAAATTGGCGCACAAACTTAGCAACTTAAGTATGTATTAACCCTGCTGCGATGACAGTAGTGCGCTTGGTGATGAAGTTGATGGTTTCTTTGTGTTGTTTTTATTTTGTATCGTTTGTAATGAGTATTGGGTTTTTTAACTAATTTTAATGAGGTTGTATTATGGAACAGTCTACAGAATCGGTAAAGTCTCCGAGTTTTTTATTGGCGATGATTTCGCTGTTGTCTTTGGTGGTCGGTATTGGTGTGTCGATTGTCATGTTTGGTCTGTCGCCACATATCCCCATGCTTTTCGGTGTGGCTGTTGCCAGTACCGTGGCGCTATTTGCGGGTAGCAAATGGGAAGTCGTACAAAAAGGCATGATTAAAGGGATTACCCATGCTTTACCCTCGATTATTATTTTGATGCTCGTGGGAATTTTAATCGGCGTATGGATTTTGGGTGGCGTGGTACCGACCTTGGTCTATTATGGGCTGAAAGTTTTTTCTCCTGGTATTTTTCTGTTTGCCTGTGCCATTATCTGTGCGATTTCATCGAGTGCCACTGGAACTAGCTGGGGAACGACAGGGACGATTGGCGTGGCGCTCATGGGCGTGGGTGCGGGGCTCGGTATTCCACTACCAATCGTTGCAGGTGCGGTGCTATCGGGTGCGTATTTTGGTGACAAGATGTCGCCACTGTCAGACACCACCAACATGGCGCCAGCCATGGTCGGGGTCGGGCTTTATACCCACATACGCCACATGATGCCGACTACAGGTGTTTCGTTTGGTATTTCGTTGGTGGCTTATATTGTGATTGGATTTTTTTATACGCCAACAGGCGGAGATACAACGCGTATCGACACTATTTTGACCTTACTCAATGACCAGTTTACCATCCATCCGTTGCTGTTATTGCCGCCTGTGATTGTAATGGTATTGAGTTTTCGTAAAATACCCGCCATCCCTGGTATTGCTGCAGGGGTGGTTGCGGGGTTTGTCTGTGCTATCGTTGCACAAGGGGTTGATTATCCGAGCACTATCCAAGCCGCGATGAGTGGTTTTGAAGCAAGCACCGGTAACGAGGATGTCGATAGTTTGCTCACCCGTGGTGGGTTGGAATCCATGTCCTATACGATTAGCTTGATTATCGTGGCGATGATGTTTGGTGGTGTTATGCAAGCCACAGGGCAAATCCAAGTCATCGCCGAGCGTATTTTAAAACTGGCGCGTTCAACGGGTTCATTGATTGCGACGACGGCCTTTACGGCGATTGGGACTAACTTTTTATTATGCGACCAATATATGACGCTGGTGTTAACGGGGCGTATGTATGAGTCTGAATATCGTGATCGGGGGCTTGCGCCTGAAAATCTCTCGCGGGTTACCGAAGATGCGGGTACGGTTACTGATCCGCTCGTACCTTGGGGGTCTGGTGGTGCTTATCAATCAGCGACTTTAGGTGTGCCGACTATCGTTTACGCGCCATTTGCTATTTTTTGTTGGGTGTCGCCTATTGTGACCATTTTGTTTGGTTATATGGGCTGGACAATTAAGCCGTTGTCTGCTGCGTCTAGCACGCTAAGCAATGATGAAGATGATATTGAAGCAAAAGCCGCCGCAGTCGTAGAAGCAACAGTAGAGACAGTTAAGAAAGCCTAGCGGTTAATTCGAATCTGACTGACGAATCTGACTGGCGAATCTGACTGAGCCCTAGCCACGCTGACCACGAGAGGAATCCGAGAGAGGAATCCGAGGGATTATTCAGCGTGCTGGGCTTGGGTGATTTTTCAGTATGTAGTCAAAAATTAGCCAGTGATTAGTCGACGATTAGTCGGCGATTAGCCAGAAGTTGCTTGGCGATAGGTTGCTGCGATAGGTTGGCAATTGACCCGCTTTTCAGCAGGGTGTATGTAGCGGTTCGTTAACGACATTATTCAATCAGGTTATGTCGAGGTTGATTTTTTACCGCGTCAGCGCGTAAAATGCGGTACAATTGGTGCAAAAGGGTGCAAAAGAGTGCAAAAGAGTGCAGAAGCCATGAGTTGAATAGGCGGGTGCTTTATCCATGCGAGCGAACCAATCAAATGAACCAATCAATCAAATGAATCAATCAAACAACACACAGCAACCGAATCAATCGATTAATTTACCCAGCGCGGACGTGCGTATTAAAATTTGTGGTATCACGCGGCAGCAAGATGCTGAAGCGGCGATTGCTTGTGGTGCAGATGCGTTGGGGTTTGTGTTTTATGAGAAAAGCAAACGGGCAGTGACAATCGCTACCCTCGATTGGCTGCACACGTTGCCACCGTTTGTCCAGTTAACGGCGCTATTTGTTAACCCTGAGGCGGACTGGGTTAGCTCGGTAATTACTGGCTTGCCAATTGATGTGCTGCAATTTCATGGCGTGGAGCCTGAGCCGTTTTGTCGCCAATTCGGTAAACGCTATATCAAGGCGGTACCAATGGAAAATAAATCCGCCCAAGACGCCATGCAGTTTATGGCAGGCTATCCAAGTGCGGGGAGTTTTTTGCTGGATAATTATGGCGAACAAGAAATCGGCGGTTCAGGTACGCAATTTGACTGGTCGCAAGTCCCTGATGCTATTGGTAAACCGCTGGTAATTGCAGGTGGGTTAACCCCTGATAACGTCCAGCCCGTTATCTCACAGGTGAAACCTTACGCGGTTGATGTCAGCTCTGGTGTCGAGTCTAGCCCTGGGATTAAGGATAAGGAAAAAATCGCTCGTTTTGTCACCGCGGTTAAATCGGCAATTTAAATGCGCACCCTGTTGATAAAGCAATATGACATTGATAAGGCAATATGGAACTGATAAGGCAATATGGAACTGATAAGGCGATATGAAAACTGAAAACATCGCAATCAATACCATTTTGTTAAGCCTATTGAGTAACGCCGCTTTGGTGATTATCAAATTAGTGGCTGGTATATTCGGGCATTCCTACGCATTGGTGGCGGATGCAATCGAGTCACTGACGGATATGGTGAGCGAGGTGCTGGTGCTGTTTGGGTTAAAATACGCCAACAAACCCGCTGATGATAATCACCCGTATGGCCACGGAAAAATAGAGCCGTTAATTACCTTTGTTGTGGTTGCTTTTTTAGTGAGTGCAGCGGGAATGATTACGTATCAAAGTATTGTCAATATTCGCACACCGCACGAAACGCCAGCGGGCTGGACGTTATGGGTATTGGGCGGCATTATTGTTTGGAAAGAGATTGGCTATCGCTGGGTTAGTCATCGCAGTGAATTAACGCACAGCACGTCGTTAAAGGCCGCGGCTTGGCACCATCGTAGCGATGCATTGACCTCGGTGGCGGCCTTTGTCGGTATCTGTGTTGCCCTGTGGATGGGTGAGGGCTACGAAGCCGCTGATGATTGGGCGGCACTGGTTGCTGCGGTAATTATTCTTTATAACGCGTACTTGATTTTTCGCCCAGCGCTAGGCGAAGTCATGGATGAACATTTTTATGATGAATTAATCGACGAGGTACGCCATCATTCGCTGTCGGTTGACGGGGTTATCGCCACCGAAAAATGCTTTGTGCGAAAATCAGGTATGCGCTACTATATTGATTTACATGCAATTGTTAATGGTGATATCTCGGTGCGCGCAGGCCATCAAATATCCCACGACTTAAAAGACCACTTGCTAGCAAAAATCCCCACCATCGCAGATGTATTGATTCACATCGAGCCCGAAGAAAACGAGTAGTGCTAGGTTAGATACCGGTCTGGCTATGGCAAGTGCGGGATTTTGAAACCGCTTATTTGTCCGCCTACCGTAAATTTATATAGCTGTAATATCTTCATTTTCAAACAGTCTGACCGCATTACGTATAGCCATTGTTAGCGGCTGGCTTTTTATTTTTCAATTTCATAAACTCCTGTCTCAGTAAGTATAAATTTTCCAAAATCAGTTTCTTCGTATTGCCACAATCGTTCTTCGAAGGTCTCAATTAGTTCTAATTCCTTAGTTTCACTGTCAAGCCTGAACAGTTTATTGTTTCCCATATTCGGGATATAAACGAATTTTCCCTTTACATGCAGGCTTTCGGGGTAGCACAAGGGGTCGTACTTATCTTCCCAAGTGTATTCTCCAATTCTGTATATTTCTTTTCGTTCAGAGATTGAAACTTGGGTAACTGTCTGCCCTGTCGGAAACGCAAGCCAAAGAAAATCTGGAAATTGATAGGCAATGTCGTAAATCGGGTGTCCTTGGCCAACTTCGTCAGCATCCCACTCAAGTATTTTTTTTGCGTTCTTGTCAAATCCGTGAATTATTCCTTCTGGGCAAAAACAGAAGTATTGGTTTCCATTTTCGTCTTTTGTCGATTCATAGTTTTCTATAGCTAAGGGGAGTTGGGCTTCGATTGATTTGTAATTATTTCCAAATATCTGTGTTGCAAAATATGCTTTGTCGACTTGCCGAAGCTCTCTTGATTCACCAAATGCAAAAAAATTGGGTTCTCGATTATTCCAGATGATAGTTAATATTTCGAACTTGCCGATGTAAATCCCTGTGCTTTCTTTGCCTATAATTTTCTTTAATTGCATTTTGTTTTTTTAGTATGTTGCACAACCATTGTTAGCTACTGGTTTTTTCATGGAATAGTCTCCATTCCTGCGAACTTAAATTCACCATTTACTTTTTTGAAATGGACTCCGAATTGTACGCCTTCATGCCCTGGAGCTAATTCGTCTTGTTTGTAAATTGTCCAAAATGCTGTTATGTCAGTTCTGTGGTCATTCCCTCTAACCAATATTAATTTATCACTTTTGGTTGCTCGTTGATATGGTTCGCTGTTTTTAATTTTCTCAAGGTGATTTTTTAGAAAAGCTTTCTTGTCAAATATGTAAGGTGAATCTGTCAAGTCGGGGTAGTCTGAACAAATGATGCAGTAAATTCTGTCAGTTGAGATATTAGTTAAGGTATCCATATCGTCTGTCTCGATAGCAACAAATAACGTTTCGAAAGTCTTAACAACTTTCAAGCTGTCGGTCGAACTTATGTCCTGTCCGAATATGGAAGTCGGACTGAATAGCAGAATGGCTAATATTTTAATCGTCTTTTTCATATTATGCCCAACGGTCGTGGCTATGAGCAGTTGGGGATTTTTGCCCTAACTGTTCAGTTTAGCACTGACCTTTATTTTATTTACTATCTTTCAAATATAGCACTTTTGCCCCAATTGCTTATAGCCTTTGTTGGTGGCAGTTTTTTATTTTCCACGTTTGAGTTTTATAAGTGATTGTACGTTTTTTACAATGTCCCAAATTGTCAAATCCTTTTTTGCCTCTTTGCTAAGGATTTTTTTAGCCAACTCAATTGTAGGATTATCTGCTTTATTTATATTTCCTGAATTAAAAGGTGGTTTTGGGTCATACTCTATAAATAATTGATAGGCTTTGGCTTTTTCATCTCCGATAATTTGGCTTACTAAATACAAACTCATATCAATTCCTGCTGAAACACCTTGTGCTGTTATGATTTTACCTTCTTGAATATATCTTTCGCTGGTAGGAATTGAGCCATATTCTTTTAATAAATGAATCACGCCCCAATGTGAGGTAGCTTTCTTGTTTTTCAGTAAACCCGCCGCTGCTAAAATTATTGAACCAGAACATACAGAAGTTGTCCAAGTTGTTGTTTTGTCAATTTTGTTAATCCAAGATAATAAATTGGTGTCTTTTGCTTCTCGTATAAACCCAACAACTGAACCAGGGATGAGTAAAATGTCAGCTTTATCAATTTCGGTTATGTCATACTCAGCAACTAATTTTAGGAAGTGTGTGTCAGAAACGATTACACCTTTTTCTTTAGCTACAAATTTTACGCTAGCGTTTGGAAGTCGGCTTAAAACTTCATAAGGTCCGATTGCGTCTAGTGCAGTTAGTCCGTTGTAGATATAAATTACTATGTCCATTATTTACTCTGTTTTCTTCTTGTAGCTGTCGGTTTAGTGAAATTGCCACCAACATCCGAATAAACGAACATTCGTTTATCGGGGCTATAGGTTATACTAAAAGTTCGTTTATTCGTCATATTAAGGGTGATAACGCTAATTGTTGGTTGTCACTGTCTGATGCGATTAAATCCGCGATAGGCGGGTTAGTAGCCTATCTAGGCCGCCACCGCTGTATTTCTTTTTGATTTCGCCATCGACGTAAATCACGTTATAGGGCAGGGTGTCGACATCGGCGAGCCACGGACTATTTTTTTTAAAATCGAGTAGGCCCTTTTGGTTAATGAGTAGTTTGCCAAATCGCCAGCCTTGGTCAATGGTATCATTTAGGGCATCGCCTGCGAGTGCGTTGTCGATTTCCTCACCCCATTCTTGGCAGGCTGGACAGTCGGTTTTACCGAGGATTAAGATGCTTTTGGGGGCGGCGAGAAAGTCGGATAAATTCTCTGCTGTTAAATTTTCGAGTGTTGCCATATTAAAATGCTCCGCAAAATCAGTTGAATAAAAAAACACGAATCGAAAGCAGTCGAAATCAATCGAAATCAATCGAAAGTAATAAACGGGCAGTCAGTCCACCCGTTTATTATTGGTGTTGCATATCGATTGCGCGTTATCGATTGCATGTTATCGATTGCATGTTATCGCGTGTTGCCTAGTACGTTTTTAGGTGTGTTGTAGGCATGCTATTAAATAGCGAAATCATCGCCTTTTTTCCAGTCAGCACCGCACAATCCGCCTGATTTTAGGGCATGGATAGCCCGTAGTGTTTCTTTGGGACTGCGACCAAGTGATAAGTCGTTAACCGAGTACGAGCGGATAATGCCTTGGTCATCAACAATCACGGTGGCGCGATAGGCAATGCCGCTGTCTTTTTTCAATACTTTGAATTTTTTGGATAGTTTGTGGTTGGTGTCGGCAATGACTGGGTGCGTGATTTCCTGCTCAAACGTCTCACGGTCAGCGAACCAGCACTTGTGCGAGTGCCATGAGTCGGTTGATGCACCAATGATGGATACGCCTTCGTCTTCAAATTCTTCGAGTAGCGCTTCAAATCCACGAATTTCGGTCGGGCAGACAAAGGTAAAGTCTAATGGGTACCAGTACAATACGTACCATTTTCCTTCGTAGTCATGTGATGAAATGATTTTTTCTTCGCCGTTGACATAGGCTGCGCCTTTCCATTCTGGGGCTTTTTTACCGATCATGCTCATTGAATTTACCTCGTAAGTTAGTTGTGGATAAAAGATTCACTGTTTTCGCTTAGGTACACATTCGCTTAGGTCTACACTAGCGCCGTGATTTTCGCTATATTAACCAATGTACAGCACACTGGCTAATTGAAATTATGTATTATACAGATTGTAAATTGCAATGATAGTGTTTTACGGTGGGGTAAATTCAAAAAATGCGGTGTATTGCGGGGTTATGATTGATACTTTTTTAAGTCACTAAAAATAGCCCGTGTTTTCAGTGATTTTTGCCCGAGTAATGGTTTGAGCAGATAGGTCGTCACGGCTTGTGCGCCTTGGGCGAGTGTTTCGTCTGTTTCGCCGTGTGCTAGGTGTTGAGCCGCCAGTAATTGGGCGCCATGAATCGGTAGGCATTCACCCGCTGGCCGCCTGTCTGCAACCCCCATTTCGTGTGATAGAAAATAGTCTTTGTCGGCGCTGATGGGTTGCTGCGTGTCGTAGGTGGTTGTTAAGTCAGGGATGTTGGCAAACTGGTCAATCAGGGCTAATTCTAGCTGCCGCAGGGCTAGATGTGTTTTTTGTTGTGCTAATCGTGCGAGAAACGTTTCGTATTGGGTGAAAAGCACGGGTACAGGGAGTTGGTCAGGTAAAATATAGAGCAAAAGCTCGTGCGCATACTGATAAAACATGAAATATTCAGGCGATTGATAGCTGCCCCGGGCATGGATGCCAGTACCCGCCAAGTCATCCGAGCGATTATCTGATTGGTCTTTTTTGTAGTTGTTTTCGTAGTTGTTTGAGCGTGTGTCTGATAGATTGCTTGCCACGCGCGCGGTACTTGCGTAATGCCTTTCTAGGTGGTCTAGTTTGCTGAGGTTAGGTTTTAGGGTTAAGTCAACGAGCAAAGGCTGTGCAGGCTGTAATAGCGCACGTTTGTTAGTTTTTTGGTTTTTTAATCCTGAGACAACGGCGTTGATTTTGCCGTGGTTTTGAGTCAGTAGATAGACTAAGGCGCTATGATCACGATAAGGGCGTTGGTGGATGAGATAAGCCAGTTCTTGGTAAACGCGCATGGGTTGTTGTGGGTAATTATTGCGGGCGCGTTACAGTCAAATCGCATAAATCCTCAAGGGTTGCCTTGTATGGCGTATCAGGTAAACGAGCGATAGCCGTTTTGGCTAAATGGGCGTAATGCGTTGCACGAGAGAGCGTGTATTCGATGGATTGCGTTGTTTGTAAAATATGGATAACGTCGTCAATGGCACTGCGGTCGCCTTGTTGAATAATCGTTTTTAGGCGCGATTGGTGTGCAGGGCTAGCGTTTGATAGGGCATGAATGATGGGCAAGGTGACTTTGCTTTCGGCCAAATCATCGCCGATATTTTTCCCTGTTTGTTCAATGTCACCCAAGTAATCTAATACATCATCTGCAATTTGAAAGGCATAGCCCAAATAATAGCCATAATTGGCGCAATCATCAGATAATTGAGGCTGTTCAGCGAGTAGCGCAGAAAAACGGCACGCAGCGGCAAATAAAACGGCGGTTTTTAGCTCGATGACTTTGAGGTAATCGGCTTCGCTGAGCGCCAGATTATTCACATGCATCAGTTGCAAAATTTCACCCGTTGCTAAGGCATTGGTCGCATCAGACATGATTTTGGCGGCTTCTAACTCTTGGGAAATCATTTGAAAAGCCCGCGTGTATAAAAAATCGCCGACCAACACAGCCGCTGAATTACCAAACGCCGCGTTGGCGGTAGGGCGATTGCGTCGTGCCTGAGATTCGTCGACAACATCATCGTGCAATAGCGTTGCGGTGTGGATAAATTCAACCGCTGCGGCTAGGGTGAATTGCTGTTTACCACGATAGCCCATCGCTCGCGCCAGCAACAGCAGCACCAACGGGCGAATTCGTTTGCCACCACTGCTGATAATGTATTCGCAGACGGTATTGCTGAGGTCAGCGTCGGATTTGGCGGCCTGTAAAATACAGCGATTTAATTCGTCGCGATCATCGCCTAGGCTGTCCCATAATTGATTGATTGTT
Source organism: Ostreibacterium oceani (assembly GCF_009362845.1). Lineage (NCBI taxonomy): Bacteria > Pseudomonadati > Pseudomonadota > Gammaproteobacteria > Cardiobacteriales > Ostreibacteriaceae > Ostreibacterium > Ostreibacterium oceani. The sequence continues at coordinate 85,158 of NZ_WHNW01000010.1, forward strand.
TTCATGTGCGTATTGTGTCGGAAAAAGCGCGCCTAAACAAGTGCCGTCATCCATTTTTTACCTGGCATCAGCAAAACATTCACAAAGTCGAGTTACAAAGCCGCCAAAAAAAGGTAGCCAAAAGCTAACCAACACTTAGCCAATACTCACATAAAGTGTCCGTGCCAGCCCAATAAGGCAAATGCTAGCAAGCCCTAGTCCAATGATACGTAAGAATTTGGCTTTATCGACTTGGAGAATTTTTTTGTGCGCCTTTTCACCCAAGATATGCCCAATCGCCATAAAGGGCAGCGTGTAGAGTGCCCAGTTTACGTTTAACGGCGTTGCCGTCACGATAAACCCTAGCATTTTAATCAGCACCAGTAAAATCCACAGGCAAAACAGCGTCGCCCGTAGGCGAATGGGCGGTAACGATTTGGCGAATACGGCGATAATGAGTGGCGCACCGATTAATGACGTGCCACTAATGTAACCGCCGCCTGCAAGCAAAGCATAATCCAGCCCAGGGACACGGATACGTGGCGTGGTTTTCATCAAATACGAGATAGCATAGGCCAAAGTAATCAAGTAAACGCTAATGTTTAAGACGGTTGCTGGTAAATTTAGTAAGCCAATTACCCCAATGATTTTAAACGGCAAAATCACAATAAGGGTTTTGCCCAAATAACGCCAATCGATATGCTGATAGCTACTGACAAGGCTAATGCCAGCGGATAATAATAAGTGTAGCCCAATAATCGGAATAATTTCAACAGGGTTGTCGATGATGAGTAAAAAAAGCGGTAGCGACAGGGCGGCACCACCAAACCCTAGCGCGGTCCTGACAAAACCGCTCCAAATAAAAATCAGTAGCACAAGGGCAATTTGCCAAACAGGGAGAGCATCAATCATGGCGGTTAGGCATTAGCGGTTATCCTTTGTTTGTTAAGGTGTTCTGTTGATTTGTGGTGTTGTGGTTGTTGGGTTGTTGGGTTGTTGGGTTGTTGGGTTGTTGGGTTGTTGGGTTGTTGGGTTGTTGGGTTGTTGGGTTGTTGGGTTGTTGGGTTGTTGGGTTGTTGGGTTGTTGGGTTGTTATTGCGGCGCGTTTATTTTCTGCGGGTATAAGGCTCAATCAGATAAATTGCGTCTTTGCTGAGTTCATAGCGATTGCCATCGAGATCCCTGATGAAATAGCGGTCGTCTTTCAGTGTCGGCTCTTTGTCGCTGTAAAATCGCTGACCATTGGTTGTTTCGATGCGATAAACCGTGCGCTCATTGCTAAACGGATTGCTACACCCCGTCAACAGAGCCAATGTTGACAATAGGATACATAAACTGCGAAATAGGTGGTGTTTCATAAGCGCCTCGTCACGGTTAGCGGTGAATGGATGATTGGTGAATGGTTATTGACGGTATTATATGCTATTTTGATGGTTTTAAGTAATTTGGATTCAGCCATACGATGCAATTATACGATGCAACAGGTAGGGATGCATCAACCCACTATCGATTGCGACTGAGTATGTCGCCAATAATGCGACCCAGCGGGGTGTTTGTTGCTATTTCGCCAAATAAGTCGCGTAAAATCGTCTGGACAAGCTTGGTTTGTTCGTCAAACGCATGTTGCGCACCCGCCAATCCGAGTAAACTGACATAGGTGACTTTGTTGTTGTCGTCGTCGGAATGCGTTGGTTTGCCGAGCATTTCAGCGGACTGTGTTACATCTAAAATATCGTCTTGTATTTGATAGCATAATCCCAACGCGCTACCGAGTTCGTTTAGTGCGTGGGTTTTATTCGGGTCAGGGTGGGGCTGATGTGCGTAGGGTAGCAATAAGCAAGCCTGGATAAGTTTACCCGTTTTGCGACGGTGTAATTCACTGAGCAAGTTAATATCGACTGAGTCAACAGCCAATGGCGTATGCGGCGTCTGCGCTTGTCTGGATAAGAAAATATCCATGTCTTGTCCGCCGACCATCCCATGAAATCCTGCGTGCTCGCCGAGTACGGCAATGTGATTTAAGGCATAAGGGGACTGGCTTTGTGCTAAATGCTGAAATGCAAACGTATTTAAGGCATCACCAGCCAAAATGGCAGTGGCTTCATCAAAAGCGGTGTGACAGGCAGGTTTGCCACGGCGCATGTCATCATCATCCATGCTGGGTAAGTCATCATGGATGAGTGAATACGTATGAATACATTCGATGGCAAAGGCGATTGCATCAACGGCTTTTAAGTCGATACCAAAACTATCCGCACAGGCATAGACTAACGCAGGTCGTAGTCGTTTGCCCGCATTAAAAAAACTATAGCGGGCCGCAGAAAAAACCTGACCAATGACAGGCGCCGAAGTTGGAAAGTGTGCGCTGGCATAGTCATTAAAACGGGTTTGATAACGTAATAACCCTGTCTGTAAAGTCGTGGGCTGAGGATTGCCGTAAGAAACGTTAGGTGGTGGGGTTGTTTGCTGCATCGCTAGGGTTTTGGTTGCCGTTTTTAGTTGCCGCTGTGGTTGCCGCTGTGGTTGCTTTTCTCGCTTTGTTCACTTTTTTAGTCGTTGTTTTCGTTACCACCTAAGGCATCGTTGTCGTTTTGCATCAGGCCTTGTATTTTTTGCTCGGTCTGCGTCAAAATGTGTTGACAGTGCTTGACTAAGCTAACGCCTGCTTCAAACTGTTTGATGGCCTCTTCTAGTGGCAGTTGATTGTCCTCTAATTGGGTGAGGATGTGCTCTAATTCGGCGATAGCGGTTTCATAGTTTTTGCGCGCTTGTGTGCCTTGTTGCGTGGCTTGTTGTGAAGATTGTTGTGAAGACTCTTGTGGAGACTCTTGTGGTTCAGTTATTGGTTCAATCATGGGCTTTTACTTCGGCTAAAATCTGTAAAAAACTATTGTAACGCAATTCGCTGACTTTGTGTGCTTGTACGGCATTTTTTAAGGCGCAATCGGTCTCGTGTTGGTGCGAACAATCTCTGAATTGGCACTGCCCTAAGAAGGGGGCAATGTCTGGAAACCCCTTGGTAATAATTGATTCATCAAGGTGATAGGTGTCAAAGCTGCGTACGCCTGGGGTATCCAAAATGGTGGTGTTGGCATTTAAGCGATACAACGTGGTATTGGTGGTGCTATGACGGCCTAACCCTGAGGCATCAGAAATACTCATCGTTTGAATAGCTAAGTCAGGAATGAGCGCGTTGATTAGGCTGGATTTGCCGACGCCAGATTGCCCTGCAAATACGCTGGTTTTCCCCGCCAAGTGTGTATGCAGTGCGGCAAGGCCATCGCTTGATTGGGTGTGGCCTTTGACCCAAGTCACACGGGGTATCGCTGCATAAATTTGGCGGATACGCTCAACGTGTTCGATGTGGTCGCTGTCGGTAAGAATGTCCGTTTTGTTAAAGAAAATCAAACAATCAACGCCAATGTGATTGGCCGTGATTAAGTAACGGTCAAGGAGTGAGGTTTGAAACATCGGCGTGTGGGTAATGACCACGACTAACTGGTCTAGGTTGGCCGCAAATGGTTTGGCGCCGCGGTAGGTGTTTTGTTTTTCTATCACCGTACGGCGTGGCAAAATAGCTTCGATGACGGGTGTTTGGCCGTCAATTTGGGTGATAAGGACTTCATCGCCTGCGCAAATGGCGCCGATATGTTGACGCCAGTCGCAAGGAAGCAAAGGGGCATCTGATGCAGTTTGCACAATCACGGTAAAGCCCATGTGGCTAATCACGGTGGCTTTAATTGCCCCTGCCTGTTGGAGCTCGGCAATGCGCTTGGTGCGATTTTCAGAGACGGTGGTCTGTTGTTTGATAGAAAGCGTGTGCTTTGATTGTCTGGTGGTCGGTTTTTTAGCCATATTTTTATTGTTTTAGTCAGGATTATACTATAAATGGCGACAAAAAAGGCTTAATTATGTTATGCTTTTGCGCAGCTTATTCTTAACTTATTCTTAACGTATTGATTCGGGAGCTTGTCGTTTAGCCATGTCAAAAAAAATAGGAATCCTCGGTGGGGGGCAATTGGGGCGTATGTTTTTACAAACGGCTTATGATTACCCTTTTGAATACGCGGTATTAGACCCTGCGCCTGATGCACCCTGTCAATCAATGACCTCGCATTTTGTTATAGGAGATTTTGCTGACTATGATGCAGTGATTGCGTTTGGGCAGTCCTGTGACGTGATTGGCATTGAAATAGAACACGTCAACACTGCGGCATTAGCCGCCCTAAAAGCGCAAGGCAAAACCGTCATCCCACACCCAGAAGCACTGACGATTATCAAAGATAAAGGACTGCAAAAAGCCTTCTATACCGAGCACGGCATTAAAACACCGCCATACTATCTCATCGATGATGCCAGCGGCATTGACGTAGACAAGATGCCACCGCCTTTTGTACAAAAGCTACGCCAAGGCGGCTATGACGGCAAAGGTGTCCAATTAATTCAGACAACCGCGGACTTAGCATTATTGTGGGATGCGCCTTCAGTCATCGAAGCATTTACCGAGATTGACAAAGAAATTGCCGTTATGGTCATCAAAGACCAGCAAGGAAAAATGGCGGTTTATCCCGCAGTTGAGATGGTTTTTGACCCTGATTTGAATTTGGTGGATTATTTATTTGCGCCAGCGAGCCTGAGTGAGAAACAGCTAGAGACGGCAAATAGCCTCGCGCAGTCAGTTGTTCAGGCATTTGATTGTCCTGGTGTTTTTGCCGTTGAGTTGTTTATCGATACGGCAGGGACTGTTTGGGTGAACGAAACAGCACCGCGCGTGCATAATAGCGGACATCATACGATAGAAGCGGCTGATTGTTCTCAGTTTAGCCAGATGCTTCGTGTCTTGGCAGGGTTGCCAGTGGGGTCGTCAAATTTACGTGAGTCTGGTGCAATGATTAACTTGATTGGTGCGCCAGGTTATGAAGGTGAAGCCGTCATTGAAGGGCTTGCCCAACTGAGTGAATTTCCCAATACCTATTTACATTGGTATGGTAAATCGATGACTAAGCCTGGGCGCAAGATGGGGCATATTACTGTATTGGGTGAGCAAACACAGGTTGCGTCGATTATTGAAAAAATCAAAGCAACCGTTCGCGTAATCAGCCGTTAACGCATAAAGAAAAAGGAGAACATCATGAATCAAACTGAATCAACGCGTGAATGTCAGCCCAAAGTCGGCATTATTATGGGCAGCCAAAGCGATTTGCCTAAGATGCAAGCGGCTGCTGAACTATTAGATAGTTTTGATATCGCTTATGAGTTAACGATTGTGTCGGCGCATCGTACGCCACAGAGAATGGTCACCTATGCACAAACGGCACAAAGCAGAGGGTTGCAGGTCATTATCGCAGGCGCAGGTGGCGCCGCCCATTTGCCAGGCATGGTAGCGTCGTTGACGACGTTGCCTGTAATAGGCGTGCCGATTCATTCGAGCAATTCGGTCAGTGGGTGGGACTCTATCCTGTCAATTTTGCAAATGCCCAATGGGATTCCTGTGGCAACCGTGGCATTGGATGCGGCTAAAAATGCAGGGATTTTAGCGGCGCGTATTTTAGGCGCGCAAGACGATGTACTTACGCAAAAGCTACAGGCGTATCAACAGACTATGCAGGAAAAAGTCACCGAGTCGATTCAAACGGTAGCAAAAACCTATCCGTGTGGCTTTGACTCGGCGTCGGATTTGTAGAGAGTGGCGGCAGCGTAGGCGTAAAAAGTCGCGTAGCGTAGTCAATAAACTGTTGTCAAAATAATTATCGCGCTAGTTATTTCGCTGCGCTAGTTATTTCGCTGCGCTAGTTATTTCGCTAGTTGCTCGCTCCAATCATGATGAATGACAATGAGTGACAATAAAAAAAGCCCTGCAGTGCAGGGCTTTTTTGCTTTGCCCCGCGTATCAGCGGGGGGGAACAACTCGGTTATTAATTTCAGCCTTTTAATCTCAGCTTTTTAACTTCAAGTTGTTGCAGCGGCAAGTTGTTGCAGCGGCAAGTTGTTGTAGCGGTTGATTAGCGAATCGGTGCCGCGTACATCAATCCACCATCGTTCCATAACTTATTGAGTCCACGCTCAATTTTAAGCGATGAATTTTTGCCCAAATAGGTCTCAAAAATTTCGCCATAATTGCCGACGGCTTTGATTTGATTAGCGCACCATGCATTATCTAGACCCAGTGATTTTTCGCCCAAATCGGTGTTGACGCCGAGTAGACGTTGGATTTTTGGATCTTCAGATTTTTTCATCTCTTCAACGTTGGCTTTGGTGACGCCTAGCTCTTCGGCGTTGACGCTACAGTTGCGTGACCAGCGTGCGATATCCGCAAATTTATTGTCGCCTTCTCTGACGGCAATGGCAAGCGGCTCTTTAGAAATGATTTCAGGCAAAATGATGTGCTCATCTGGATTTTCCATGCGCGAACGCTGTACATAAAGTCCAGATGCATCAGATGAATAGACATCACAGCGGCCTGCTTCGTACGCCGATTTAACCTCGTCTGATTTTTCAAAGATGACGGGTTTAAACTCCATGCCGTTGGCATTAAAATAATCCGACATGTTTGACTCGGTCGTGGTGCCTGTGTTCGAACAAACGGCAGCGCCACTGAGCTCTTTGGCGCTGGTTACGCCTAAATCTTTGCGGACCATGAATCCTTGACCGTCGTAATAATTAACACCGACAAAATCAATGCCGAGCCCATCGCGTGATAGGGTTTCGGTTGTAACACGGGCCAGTACATCAACTTCACCAGATTGTAGCGCCGTAAATCGTTGCTTTGAAGACAATGGTACATACTGTACTTTGCTGCCGTCGCCAAAAATGGCAGCGGCTAATCCGCGGCAGTATTCTGCATCTAAGCCATGCCACTCGTTGTTGTCATTAGGCGCGGCAAAGCCAGGTAATGCCTGGACAACGCCACACTTTAACATGCCATTGCTCTTGATGGCATCTAACGTGCTACTGGTTTGGGCTGCAGCAAATGTTGTGCTGGCTACGGCGGTGATGGTAAGTAATGTTTTTTTCATGGTAGTATGACTCCTTATTGGTTTTTAGTATACTTATCTTACTGATTATTGATGGTTGCACAACTATTTTTTTTGCATAACGTCATTTTTTTGGTGTCAAACCGGTATCAACTGCGTTAGGTCAGGCGTTTTCAGGCGATGAGTTTGGACGGTTGATTAGCCATGCAATGGGCGGAAAAAAAAGACATTAAAGCAACCCAATGCCATGAAAAAATAGCGATGGAAAATCAGCGATGAAAAAATCGGCGACGGAAAAACCGTGTTAAAATAATAATAGACAAGTTACAATAAGTCGATAGATCGATAACACAGGGGGATGCCATGAACTATAAACATATCTTGTTTGTTACAGATTTAGAAAAAGACAGTCAATCAGTTGCCGATAGAGTCAATGAATTACTAGAGAGTTGTCAAGACGCCAAATTGTCAGTGGTACACATTGTATTGGATAGCATTATTGCCAGTGGCTATGAAATTATGCCGCTCTTTAACTATGCGGATGATGAGGAAAATATCCAAGAAAACGCCAAATCATTAAAGGCGTTTTTAAAAGCCACCGATTTAAAAGCAGATCGCTCTGAAGTCGTATCGGCATTATCAACGGCAGCAGGTATTGGTGATTATGCCAAAGCACACGAGGTTGATTTGATTGTGATAGGTTTGCATAAAAAATCAGGATTGTTGAATTCGTTGTTGGGTAATACGGCATCAGCAGTCATTAATAGTACCGTGTGTGATGTGCTGTCGGTGGTGATTTCAGGCGCAGAATAACGCAGAATACCCTAGAAAGTTTTCAGTTAACACGTTTTTTATCAATCAGTTACTTCTGTTGTCGTTTAGTGGGTTGTCGTTTAGTGGGTTGTTGGTTGTAGAGAGGTTGTGTGGCGGGCTGACTAACGGGATATCTAATGACCTAACTAATCGCTTAACTAATCGCTTAACTAATGGCGTCAATCAGGACGTTTAGGTCGAGTTGCTGCGTTTTTTCAACGAGCCTCCCTTTTCTAAGGACAATGATTTCATCACGACTGGGTTGGAATAGGCGCTTTAATTGCGCTAAATCGTGCAGCGTCAGGATGATTTTTTTTCCTGTGTCAGCGAGATGGTTGATAACCGATTCGATGGTTTGATTGGTGCTTAAATCAACGTTGGCGCTGGGCTCGTCAATGAGGTAAAGCGTGGCTTCTTGTAACAGCAGACGCGCCAGCGCAACCCGTTTTTTTTCGCCACCTGAGAGGGTCAGTGTATTTTGGCTGAGCAGGTACGCTAAATCCAATTGCTGGATAATATCGTTTATTCGGGCGTCAAAATAATCGGCGCGACAGACCTGGCTCGCGCGAATAAATTGTAAATTTTGCATCACGCTGCGATTTAATAAAATCGGTTGCTGTTGCAAGTAAGCTTGTTCGTTTAAAACGGGCGCTTTGATAGTGCCGCTACTGGGTTGGTTAATCCCATGAATGAGCTTGAGTAACTGTGTTTTCCCTGCGCCGTTATGGCCGAGTAAGAAGCTGATCCCAGTGGCTTGAAAAGTCAGATTAAGGGCATCTACGACAGACTTTTCGCCATAGGATAGCGTTAACTTGTTAAGGCAAATAGGGTTTAACATTAATAAATGACTTTGGGTTGATAGCGTTGATGCAAAAAAAACAAGGCGGCATTGAGCGTCAACGCAATGAATAGCAAAATAATACCTAAGCTAACGGCTAATGCAATTTCGCCCTTGCTCGTCTCTAAGGCGATGGTGGTGGTAATCGTGCGCGTGTGATGGAGAATATTACCGCCGACTAGCATCACGGCACCAACTTCGGCTAGTCCGCGCCCCAAGCCAGTGACCGTTGCACTAAGTAGTTCAAAACGTGATTCGATAATGACGGTCTGCATGCGCTTAGCTGGGCTGATTTGCAGGGAATAAAAAAGCTCGTGTAGTTGTTGATATTTCAGGCGAAAGTGCTGTTGAAATAGTGCGCAAACAATCGGGAAAATCAGGATGGTTTGTGCAACAATCATGGCGCTTGGGGTGAAAAGCCATTGCAAAAAACCCAAAGGTCCACGATGCGAAAGTAGCATATAAACCAGTAAGCCCACTAGAACAGGGGGTAGCCCCATTAACGCGTTCAGCATGACAATCCAGGCTTGGGTTAAAGGCCCATTTCGTGTCGCTAAAAAAGCCGCAGTGGGTAAGGCGAGGATGACAGAAATCACTAAAGCAGTTAGTGATACTTGCAATGTGAGTGAGACGATTTCAAGCAGCAGTGCATCTGCGGAAAGTATTTTGTGAAATGCCTCTGCAAAGACGTCGAAAAACCAGTTCATAGCCGATGGGTGAGCCGTTGGGTAAGCCGATGAGTGGGTCGGGTCGTTAAATCGTGTATTACCATGCTGGTTTGTACTGGCGTCTGTGATTGCATTTATGACTACATTTGCGACTGACTTTAGCTAATGCGGTCATGACGACTGCACATTATGTGTCAATGCGGTCGCCAAAATGAATGCCTAAATTTCTGGCCGTGGCGACTAACTGATTTGTCGAGGGCGTTATGCACTTTATTTTTTTGGTCGCTTCCTCTAAGGTTACGCCAATAATTTCGCCATCTCGCAACGCAACCATGGTACCAAACTGTTGTTGATTTACTTGCTGTATCGCAAATTCACCATAGCGGGTGCCTAACACGCGATCAAAATGTGTTGGGGAGCCACCGCGCTGCAAATGTCCAAGGACGACAGCACGAATTTCCTGCTTTAAATGCGGTGCCAGCGTTTGCTCTAACTGGTGTGCAATGCCGCCGTAGCGTGGCGCGTCGTGGCCTTGTCCTACAACGCTATGCTGACCATCGATGGCTTTTGCCCCTTCAGCAACAACGATGATGGAAAACTGGCGCTGCTGTTTTTGCCGCATGGCAAGACTTTCTAAAATAAAATCATCATGATAGGGGATTTCAGGCAATAAAATGACATCCGCACCACCTGACACACCCGATTGTAAAGCCAGCCAGCCCGCATCGCGCCCCATCACTTCGCAAATCATCACGCGATGGTGTGAATATGCCGTCGTATGCAGTCGATCAATGGCTTCCATGGCAATGTTGCATGCACTGTCGTGACCGAAAGTAATATCCGTAGCGTATAGGTCGTTGTCAATGGTTTTGGGGACACCAACTACCGCAATGCCCATGCCTTTTAAGCGCTTAGCAATTCGCATTGTCCCATCGCCACCAATCATAATAATGGCATCAATGCCGTATTCGTCTAGCCGCGCTTTGAGTAAGTGGCTTTTATCTGCGTAGTCGGTATTGCCGTCTTTGCCGTCAATAGGGAAACGGAATGGGTCAGCGCGGTTGCTGGTGCCGAGTATTGTGCCACCTTGTGGTAAAATCCCACGGATGGTATGCATGTTGAGTGGGATAACCGAAGGGTTATCAGACAACAGACCACCAAAGGCATCAGGAATACCAACAACCGTCCAACCATGCTGGTAAATCGCCGCCCGCGTGACTGCACGGATAACGGCATTTAGCCCCGGACAGTCCCCGCCCCCTGTGACAACACCGATTTTCAATGCTGGGCGCTCCAATAGGCTGAACGATTACATGCTGTATGCCGCATGGTGATTTAGGTGCTTGATTTGTTGAAGCTACCCCAAGTTTGTTTATGAGAGTTTTCTTTAACACTCTCTTCAACATCCCAATCATCGTGTGCTTCAGTTTGAAACTCTGGGGGGAGTTCGCGATTGGATTCTGTACGAAGGCGCATGCGGAAGTTATGTGGGGATTCAGCGTATCTTAGTGCTTCTTGGTAGGTAATTACATCTTGTTCGTACAAATCTAAAAGGTAGCTATCAAAAGCGATAACACCTTCGCGTAGCGTGGCCCTTGCCATGGACTCATCAATTTCATTAAATCGACCTTCACGAATTAGAAATTTTATGTGCGGAGTAATACTCATGATTTCAAGTGCGGGGATGCGCCCTTTTTCATGTGCTTTGTTCAGCAGTCTTTGAGTGACAATAACTTTCAGGTTTTCTGATAAATCCAGTAGTACTTGGTCACGACGTTCGCTAGGGAATTGATTTACAATCCTTTCTAAGGTTATTTTTGCTGAGGTGGCGTGCACGGTTGCGAAAACCATATGACCTGTTTCAGCGAAAGCAAGGGCTTGCTCCATTACGTCTCGGTCGCGGATTTCTCCGACCAGTACTGCGTCAGGTGCTTGCCGTAGTGCTGATTTCATTGCTTCGGCATAAGATTCAGTATCAACACCAACTTCACGCTGAGTAATAATTGATTTTTTGTTTTGGTAAACAAATTCGATAGGGTCTTCTACGGTAATAATATGGTCGGCACGGGTCTCATTGCGGTAATCGATCATGGCGGCAAGTGAGGTCGATTTACCAACCCCCGTAGCCCCAGTGAAGAGCACTAACCCACGATTTAGTAAGGCGTATTCTTTGAGCAGTAAAGGGATTTTTAAGTCTTCAATGCTGGGGATTTTAATTGAGATAAGACGCATCACTAGACCGATTTCACCACGTTGTTTAAAGACGTTGGTTCGCAGGTGCGCAAGCCCAGGGTATTCGAGCAAAAAATTCAATTCGCTGTGCTTCATAAACTGCTCAAATTGCCTTGCTGTCATTAATGATTTTGCGATAGTCTCTGTGTCATTTGATTTTAAAGTTATTTCTTTTATATACCGTACTGCACCGTCAATTTTTAGTGCAGGGTGGGCATTGGCGTTGATAATAATGTCTGAACCTTTCTGCTTATGCAGCAGCTTGGTCAGCTTGGTAATCAGCTGTGATGCTTCTTGCGGTGTCATTTTTTCTCCTAAAATTTAAAAACTATCTTTGATAGCAGCTCTATGCCGTGCTTCCTCATAATCAACCACCCCTTTTTGAACTAGTTCTTTTAGGTGTTGATCTAATGTTTGCATGCCATAACCACGACCAGTTTGTATTGCCGAGTACATTTGCGCGACTTTGTCTTCACGAATGAGGTTTCTGATCGCAGGTGTCCCGACCATAATTTCCCAAGCAGCGGTCCGTCCGCCGCCGATTTTTTTAAGCAGCGATTGTGCCACAACTGCACGAAGAGACTCAGAAAGTATTGAGCGCACTAGCTCTTTTTCTGATCCAGGGAATACGTCAATGATACGGTCAATGGTTTTGGCGGCAGAGCTGGTGTGCAGTGTGCCAAAGACTAAGTGTCCTGTCTCTGCCGCGGTTAACGCCAGGCGGATAGTCTCTAGGTCACGCATCTCACCGACTAGGACGATATCAGGGTCCTCACGCAGCGCAGAGCGTAGCGCATTAGAGAATGACTTAGTGTCACGGTGGACTTCGCGTTGGTTAATCAGACACTTTTTGGACTCGTGGACAAATTCAATGGGGTCTTCGATGGTCAAAATGTGTTCGTTTTTTGTTTCGTTGAGGTGATTTATCATGGCCGCAAGCGTGGTTGACTTACCCGAGCCTGTAGGACCAGTTACAACGATTAATCCTTTGGTCACGTTAATTAGTTCCTTAAAGCTTTCGGGGCAACCAAGCTGCTCTAAGGTTAGGATTTTATCAGGAATGGTCCTAAAAACAGCGGCTAATCCACGGTTTTGCTGAAACACGTTGACACGAAAACGCGCGATGCCTTTGAGCGTGATGGCAAAATCCGCTTCCCAAGTGTCTTCGAAATCACGAATTTGGTCATCGTTCATTATTGTGTAAATCAAATCACGCACTTGCTCGTCGTCTAACGGATCAACGTTGATACGACGGACATCGCCGTCAACGCGAATGAGTGGCGGCAACCCAGCGCTGATATGAAGGTCAGAAGAACCTTGCTGGTAAGAAAACTTTAATATCTCTTCTAGTTTCATGGTGCTATCCCTACTTTTAGTTTGTTCATTCAATATGTCTAAATTAAGGGATATAATACTTTATTTAGAGAAAAATCTCACCTCAAAATGTAAATTTTGTTAAATTGGCTTAAGTTATTGCCCCGTTTTATGGTCTCGTTTTAGTGTCTAAACGATAGACTAGTTCCATGGTCTATTTTGCTAAACGGTTTAACTTTGCTATCCTAGATGAAATAATTAGACAAAGATAAATTAAATGATTACTGAACGGTTAGCACAGCTACAATCCGATATAGCAAAAATTAGTGAGCAAAATAGCCAAACACGGCCACTGCTGCTAGCGGTCAGCAAGTGTCAGCCCGTTGCAAGAATACGCGAAGCAGTTGCCGCGGGGCAGTACCATTTTGGCGAAAACTATCTGCAAGAAGCCATCGATAAGCAAGCCATTATTTCAAATGCGAATATCGTTTGGCATTATATCGGTGCGATTCAATCGAATAAAACCAAAAAAATCGCGGCGCATTTTGATTGGGTACACACCGTCTCGGATATAAAAACCGCAAAACGGCTGTCTGGACAAAGACCAGAAGGACAGCCTGCACTACAAATTTGCTTGCAAATTAATATTGATAATGAAGCCAGCAAAGCAGGTATTTTGCCTGATAAGGCAGCGATATTGACTGTGGTAAAAGCGGTTTCAGCGTTGCCGAATATTCAGTTACGCGGGTTGATGTGTATTCCTGCGCCCAAGACAACACCCGAAGCAGAACGCGCGACGTTTGAGCAAATGCAGGCCTTGTTAGGTTGGCTACAGTCTGAGGGATACCCACTCGATACCTTATCGATGGGCATGAGTGATGATATGGCGAGCGCGATTGCTTGCGGGGCAACGATTGTACGGGTGGGGACGGCGATATTTGGTGCGCGGTCTGCGGCATAACGAACAAACAAAAGGGGTATCATATGGAAAATAAAGCAATAAATAGCGCTTATCAATACGCGTTTATCGGTGCAGGTAACATGGCGCAGGCAATGATGGCGGGTTTGATTCGCCAAGGTCTAGCGCCAGCGCGTATTATCGCCAGCACGAAAACCGTCGCGTCAAGTGAGAAATTAACGGCCTCATTTGGTGTGAAGGCCGTGCAGGACAATAGCCTTTGTTTGGACGCTGATACAATTATCCTAGCCGTTAAACCACAAGTACTAAAAGCGGTATTAAATGAAATAGATCGGCAGAAATTACAAGAAAAACTGGTTATTACTGTTATTGCTGGTATTCCAGCGGCGTTTTATTATGACTTGATTGGTAGTCGCTTGCGGTTAGTGCGTTTAATGCCGAATACGCCTTCGCTGATTGAGGCGGGGATGACAGGCGCGTTTGCTGGGGAGAACTGTTCTGCCGATGACAGAGAGACGGCAAAGACATTATTACAAGGTATCGGGCAGTGTCTATGGGTACAAACGGAGCAAGGTATTGATTATGTCAATGCGATTTCAGGCTCAGGGCCTGCGTATTTTTATTATTTTATTCAGTGTATTGCAAAGAAAGGTGAGGCGTTGGGGCTGTCTTACGAAGACGCAGAGACGTTGGCAATACAGACTGCATTAGGGACTAGCCAATTGTGCTTAGAACAATCAGATGGCAACCCCGAGCGGTTACAGTCGTTAATTGACCAAGTGACGTCTAAGGGGGGGACAACCATAGAGGCCATTGATTCATTTAAACGCAATAATCTATCGGCAATAGTGGATGAGGCGATTCAGGCGTGCTATGACCGCGCACTGGCGATTGGCGAAACGTATACGAAATAGACCAAGGAATAGACCGATTAACTACGGGGTTAATTACGACGGGATTAATCGCGGGGTTAATCACGGGATTAATCACGATTTAACCAAGTTCTTACCAGATAAATGACGAGATAAGGTAAAATAGCCCCATAGGTGGTGAAGTAGTATACTAAATAGCATACTAGGTACTATGCCAAGCACTATGCAGTTGTAACAATAAAAGCAAGCAGGTTAACATCGATGACAACACAACAAATTTTACTGATAATAATAGCCGTGGTGCAAATTACCTTGATATTGCGATTCCACTTAGAGTGGAGCAAAGTCGATGCCTTTATGCAGCCAGCAGCCACAATACGCAAGCTGACTAACCCGTTGGTGTTGCCTGTCAAAAAGCAATTGCCTTATGCGGTAAAGCCTTGGGCGGCGATTATTATTGCAATTGTGTTGACTTTATTAGCTTTTTTTCTTTTTTATTCAGATAGTGTGATGGTTTTGGTCGTTGGCTCGGTCTTAACGCTATGCAAAAATTGGATGCTATTTTTAAAGTACGGCATTTTCCTTTATGTCATTGGGTCTTGGTTGCAGATGCGCGAGTTTGCAAGAGCTAATTATTTTTTAGACCAAATTTTCGCCCCCGTTTTACGCCCGATTAGACGCATTATACCGCCTTTGGGGGGATTGGATTTTTCGGCAATTGTCTTGTTAATTGGGTTGACGATTGCGCAGGCTCAGCTTAATATGCTGGGTGCTTTTCTGTTGTCGCGGTTAGGTCAATAATTATTTTTATGCAATGGTTTGTTTTTTCTTGTATTATTTCGGGAGTTGATGGGTGATGAAGTATCCACAAACATTTGATGTCATTGTTGTTGGTGGCGGACACGCAGGCACCGAAGCAGCGGCGGCCGCCGCACGAATGGGTGCCAGTACGTTGCTATTGACGCAAAATATCGAAACCCTAGGCATGATGAGCTGTAACCCTGCGATTGGCGGCATTGGCAAAGGTCATCTGGTCAAAGAAATTGATGCGCTCGATGGCTTAATGGCGCGCGCCGCTGACCGCGCAGGCATACAATTTCGCACGCTAAATTCAAGGAAAGGTCCAGCGGTTCGTGCTACGCGTGCCCAAGCCGATAGGCAGCTTTATCGCATGGCGATTCGTCAAATGCTTGGCGAGCTGCCGAATTTAACCCTGTTTCAGTCGATGGCAGCAGGCTTATTGTTAGCAGGCGAGCGCGTTATCGGTGTGACATCGCAGCAAGGCATTGCGTTTCATGGAAAAACAGTCGTTGTGACTGCTGGGACGTTCTTGGGCGGGCGCATCCATGTGGGGTTAAACAATTATCAAGGGGGGCGTGCAGGCGATGCCGCCTCGCTAGAATTATCCAGTGCATTACGCGATTTGCCTTTTACTGTCGGGCGACTAAAGACGGGTACGCCTCCACGAATTGACGCCAATAGCATTGATTTTACACAGTGCCAAGTGCAGCCAGGTGATTCACCAAGACCTGTGTTTTCATTTATGGGGAGTGCCAGCGATCACCCGCGGCAAATTGCATGTTGGATTACCCATACCAATGAAAAAACGCATGATATTATTCGAAAAGGGCTCGATCAATCACCGATGTACAGTGGAGAAATTGATGGCGTTGGGCCGCGTTATTGCCCGTCAATCGAAGATAAAATCATGCGTTTTGCCGATAAAACATCGCATCAAGTGTTTTTAGAGCCCGAAAGCCTAACCACCAACGAAATTTATCCTAACGTGTAAGAAATCCTCGCGTTGTTTACAGTTAGGTTAACTCAAAGTAGTGACTAAGTATCTCATAAGGTGTTGCGTTGTTCAAACTTTTGTGCGGTTTGACAGTATTGTAAAAATTGATGAATCGATTTAATTCCAATCGT